>JAXHSZ010000112.1:0-19833 GCA_034190725.1 Thermodesulfobacteriota bacterium | reverse complement strand
CACGGATATCGTGAATACAGTTGCGATTACGGCAATTCAGGCACAGTCTGAGAAGGGATTGCTTTGAAGATATTGGTGATCAATACAGGCAGTTCTTCAATAAAGTATCAGTTGTTTGAAATGAACCATCGAAGAGTCCTTGCCTTCGGTTATGCCGAAAAAATAGGGGAGGAGGAAAGCTTCCTGACCCATAACAAGGTTATGTTGGGAAACAGCAACTTGATATGGGTGAAGAGGCTCAGTATTCCCGATCATCATGATGGTCTGAACAGGATTGTGAGATTGCTTATGGATGAGGAGTATGGGGTGATTAAAGAGAAGTCGGAAATTAAAGGGGTCGGACATCGTGTTGTTCATGGGGGGGAGTCGTTTCACTCTCCTACAATTATCGACGAAGATGTGATCGCGGTCATCAGAAAAAATATCCCTCTGGCTCCATTGCATAATCCTCCCAATTTGACAGGTATTGAAGTCGCCTGTTCCATCTTCCCAAATGCTCTACAGGTTGCTGTATTTGATACGGCCTTTCACCAAACCATACCTGAAAAGGCCTTTCTCTATGCCATTCCTTATGAGTTGTACACAAGGGAAAAGGTACGCAGATACGGTTTTCACGGAACGTCACACGCTTATGTAGCTGAAATAGCAGCTGATTACCTGGGTCGACCCTTGAGTGACATGAACTTGATTACTCTCCATCTTGGAAACGGAGCCAGCATGGCAGCCTTGAAAAATGGAAAGTGTGTGGACACCACCATGGGATTTACTCCTCTAGAAGGGCTTGTAATGGGAACACGCTGCGGCGATGTGGATCCCGCACTCCCATTCTTTCTTGCAGATCACCTGAACATATCTTGGGATGAGATCAGCACCCTTTTGAATAAAAAAAGCGGATTAAAGGGAATATGTGGAACAAATGACATGCGGGAGGTGCTGCAGAAGAAGAACACGGGTGAAATGCCGGCAAAGATTGCTTTCGATGTATACTGTTATCGTATAAGAAAATATATAGGTGCTTATTTTGCAGTTCTGGAAGATGTGAACTGCCTTGTCTTCACGGCGGGAGTCGGGGAGAATGCCCCGGAAGTGAGAGAGAGTTGTTGTGAAGGTCTGGATAGACTTGGAATTAAACTGGATCCCGAAAGAAATAACAAACCCGCCGACGGGATTTGGGTGATCAATGCACCAGACAGTGAAGTCAGCATCCTCGTGATTCCTACCGATGAAGAGTTGAAGATCGCCGAAGAAACAAAAAGAATTATTATGATGCATTCCGACCGACAACCCACTGAAAATTAATATGTATATCCAGGAAAAGATTCCAAGAAAGAGAAAGGAATACCATCATGGCTGTGAGTTATATGGAACTTGGTTTTGTCAATACCCGTGAGATGTTCAAGAAGGCGATGAATGGCGGATATGCCATCCCGGCCTATAATTTTAACAATCTCGAACAGCTCCAGGCCATCATTAACGGTTGCGGCCGGTCCGAATCACCCGTGATCCTTCAGGTTTCAAGCGGTGCACGTAAATACGCAAACCCTACCCTGCTGCGGAATATAGGAAAGGGCGCCGTGGAAATGGCCAGGGAACTTGATTATTCTATCCCGATTGCCCTCCATCTTGATCATGGGGATACATATGAACTGTGCGTTTCATGCATTGAAAGCGGTTTTTCCTCTGTCATGATAGACGGGTCCCACCACCCTTACGAAAAAAATATCGAGTTAACAAACAAGGTGGTTGACTATGCCCACAGATATGATGTAACCGTTGAAGGTGAATTGGGTGTTCTCGCAGGCATTGAGGATGATGTTGTTGCAGCTAAATCCATCTACACCCAGCCTGAAGAAGTTGAAGACTTTGTGAAAAAGACCGGTGTTGATTCTCTAGCGATTTCCATAGGTACATCTCACGGTGCTTTTAAATTCAAACCTGAGCAATGTACTTTAAACAAAGAGGGGGTACTTGTTCCACCCCCTTTACGCTTTGATATACTCGAGGAAATCGAAAAGCGAATCCCCGGGTTTCCTATAGTTCTCCATGGCGCCAGTTCTGTTCTCTCAAAATACGTCAGCATGATTAACAACAATGGAGGTGCTCTCAAGGCAGCGGTCGGCATCCCTGAAGAGCAATTGAGAAAAGCGGCAAAATCATCAGTATGTAAAATCAATATTGACTCCGACGGACGCTTGGTGGTAACAGCCATGGTGAGGAAGATATTCAATGAAAAGCCTGATGAATTCGATCCGCGAAAATACCTTGGTCCTGCACGGGACGAACTCATGAACATGATTATTGAAAAGAACAGGAATGTGCTGGGAAGTGCCGGCCAATCTTGATAAAAGGCTGATGAAAGCAAAAGAGAAGAAACAGAATCACGCACATCAGCGGACAGGGCTAAAAAGTTTCATAAAGCCAAAGAATGAAATCAAACAAGGGATAAGAGGAGGAAAAGTTTTTATGTCCAGATTTAAGCAGAAAGAGTTTATGAGTGAACTCGAATATTCCTTGAGCAAGTTAGACTCAATAAAGGTGAAAGCATTGTTGGAGTACTTTGATCATCTTACCCACAAAGGCAAAATGACTGTCCTCTATAAGTTGAGCAAGGTAGATGATGCATTCACCCTTCCTCTTCTGGGACAATTGGCCTCGAAGAAGGAAGATGACAAAAAAATACGGGACAAGATTTATGAGCTTCTTCTTGAAAGGTCCTTTACATCGCCGAATGTCATTGAAGAATGGTTGGCAAATGACAAGGCTGAAGACAAAATAATCTTTATTCAAATGGCAGGTGAGCTTCAAATGGACAGTACCGTGTCCATCCTTGAGGAAATATTGAATAGTGTATTGGATAATGATGTGATTAACGCAACGATCAAAGCCCTTGGAGAGATCGGCTCTCCATTTTCCATACCGACAATCGCTGACTACGTATATTCAAATAATCCTGAATCGGCATATGAAGCTATTCGCGCCCTGGGAGAGATCGGCGATCCTGTTGCTCTGAAGAGGTTGTCGGAAGCAGTGGGAAGAAGCGAGGAGGGGGACTCCATCATACTGGATATACTCGCATCCAATCAAGATCAGGACTCATTATGTATACTCAATGAGATGCTTTCTTCTCATTTTTCTTATTTACGCAACATGGCAAAAGATCATCTCATAAAGATAGGTTCAAAGGCCATACCAGTTCTGTTGGAGAACCTGAAACAGGAAAACTCAGATCTCTTGATCCACACCTTGAATGTCTTAGGTCTCATAGGGGACTCAAGCGTTGATCTCCCTATACGAAAATTGCTGCATAATGAGCCTGCCGACTCCAATGTGAGATTTGCAGCATATGAGGCATTGGGCTTCATCAAATCAACCAGGTCAGCGATGAGTCTCGCAGGAGGATTGAGTGATCCGGAATATCAAGTCCGCATAGCAGCTGCTAAAGCAATTGACCGAAATCTTTCTGACGTACTGATCCATGGTCTGAAAAACCTCATTGAGCCTATGGATGAAGACGCCGCGAATATGGTTGGCTCCTTTATCGATGCAGAGGCAGATAAGATTTTTGATGTTCTTGTTGGATGGAAGCCTTTTCAAATGTTGGCTGTTGACTACCTGATGAGTCAAGCATCCCATGAATTAAGAGATCATTTTACTTCATTACTCAGAGGCAGAGGTGACACCAAAATGGCAAATACAATCGCACCGGCCCTGAAAGAGGAGGAAGAGGTAAAAGGTCTTAACATATATGTTGTTGATGATTCAAAACTCATGTTGAATATCTACACGAAAAAGCTCGGTCAGTTAGGATATAATCCACTTCTCTTTCAATATCCTGCTGAGGCTTTAGAGGTAGTAAAAGAAAAGAAACCGGATTTGCTCATAACAGATCTGAATATGCCTGAGATAAATGGTCTTCAACTGACCAAGAAGATCAGGGAAAAGTATTCACCTGATGAGCTGCCCATAATGATGATTACCACTCAAAGCGACCTTGAAGACGAGGAGGGAGTGGGGGACACTGGTATAGACATGATTCTCCATAAACCGTTTTCAGATGATGATTTGAAAGAGGGCATTCAAAAATTGACAATACTCTAACATGGATATGAATAATAGTGAAACTTATGGATCCATGCGTTCTTACGTCCTCCCTTGAGACATACGTTCTCAAGACCATCACACACTTGGTGAGGATTCTGGCAAAGCTTTTAGGACGAATTCTGCTATATATGATGTGCGCTACACCGACAAAATAATTGCGAAGTGTATGTTTTAAAGAGAAGAGATATTTTTAGGGAGTAATGTTTTACTGTATTTCTTCTAATATTATTTTATGGTCGATCAAGGATATTCTCTTTATCCTGCTGGCAAGTAACTTTTGCTCTCCAAAGATATTTCTGATGAATACCTTTCCATTTTCAGGTTTTATAATGTCCACATTTTCAAGAATCAACTCTTCCTCACCGTTTCGCTCTAAGTAGGCATTTGCTTCACACATTTTTTATCAACTCCTTCAGGTTGTTCACTATTAAACACTCCACCAGATGGGGGAGTGGTTCAGGGGAAACCCCTATTATCTCTATCTTCTCTTGTAAGAGCGGGAGAAGGCATTTCTTTGCCGGACTGGATGCAATAGCTTCGGCCATCTTTGGAGTCAGTTCACCCATCATTGAGTTTGCAACGACTATCCCAAGAGAGCCTATGATAATATCGACAGAAGGGGCCGTTCTCACTATTGCATTCTCGCCTGTTGCCCCTCTGTTTGCTTTGGCTCTCAACATTGCTGAAGTTGCAATTGAGTTGGTGCCCAGGGCAATTATTTCAATCTTCTCCTGGAACTCTTCTTTTAATCTTTTAATGATGGTGCTTCCGATCCCACCACCCTGACCATCTATAACGCATACACGCACAGTACAGATCCCTCTATTTTTTCAAAAGATAACACCAGGGGGTATGAATGTCAAACGAAAATGACACAGCATTGAGAGCATCTTCCGGATGATCATAGGACTCGATCTGTCCATCATTGATAATGAAAAGCGGACAAACCGGTTTCTTTGTCTGAACCTCTGTCACCAAGAAAAACATTGACAAAAGTAAAGGCCTATTATAGATGTTATTACCACTATGAACCGAGAAACAGTCTTTGTTACTGGAGGAGCACGAAGCGGAAAGAGTAGTTTTGCATATAATCTTGCCGAGTCTATGAGTATCCACAGAGCTTATATTGCCACAGCTCAGCCCCTGGATGAAGAGATGAAGGAAAGGATAGAAAAGCATCGAAAGGCAAGAGGGCCGGGTTGGGATACTATCGAAGAACCTATAAAACTTGTGGATATCTTAAGTGATATAAAAAAGAGTTATGATTTGGTACTGATCGACTGTATAACACTTTGGATTTCCAATCTTTTAGGTCTTTATGATGAAAGTGCAGAATATGTGCTGGATGATGTTAAGAAGTTGGTACATGTATGTCAAGGGATCGATTGTCATCTGATTTTTGTTTCCAATGAAGTGGGAATGGGCATTGTGCCGGAAAACCCACTTGCAAGGTTATTCAGAGACATTTCCGGAAAAACAAATCAAATGTTGGCAGATATATCCAGTTCCGCTTATTGTATGGTTTCAGGATTGCCGCTACAAGTCAAATAATAGCAGGACTCAATTGAGCATCCTGAGACAACGTTATTTCTGAAGATAACATACCAAGACAAACTGATGCATAGCGTCTGAAGCGTGGATGCTAAAATGGTGATTTATTTTTACGCAGACCCTAAGGTTGTGTTTGAGTGTACCGTAAAATAATGAAAAGGTTCATCATTGCCCTGCAATTTCTTACAATCATTCGTGTTGTAAGACATCTGCGTATAGAGCCTGAAGAGTTGGGCAGATCTATGGGATTCTTTCCTGTAGTGGGATTGCTCCTTGGGCTTATACTTATACTCATTAACACAATACTGTTGCGTTTCCTGCCCAATTCAGTAGTAGATGGGATTTTAATAGGGACTCTGATCATCTTAACCGGCGCCCTGCATATGGATGGGCTGGCAGATACAATAGACGGTATGACCGGCGGAAGGACAAAAGAAGAAGTCCTTCGCATAATGCGAGACAGCCGGACCGGTGCTATTGGGGTTGTCGGTGTAACCATGACGCTCCTCTTGAAGTACATGTCCTTGATACATATTCCCCCGGAAATGAAGAATCATGTCCTCATAGTTATGCCGGTGATCGGCAGATGCTCCATGGTACAGGCATCATTCTTCACCGATTATGCCAGGTCGGATTCAGGGATCGGGTTACCCTTTACTCACCATGTAAAGAGGCGAGAAGTCATTCTGGCAACGATTACAGGTTTTTTAATATCAACGGTTTTGCTTGGTATTGACGGCCTAATAATTATCACCGGAATCATTGTGTCAACATTGGGCCTCATGGCCCTTTACAGAAGAAAGATAGGTGGAAACACTGGAGACACCTATGGCGCCACCAACGAGATAAACGAGGTTTTGGTCTTGATTTTGGCGCTTTCTTTACTGTCCAATGGGTAAGAGGAGAACAACTATCAAAGAGGGAGGGAGACTATGTTTGATGTAACCGAAGAGCAGAAGATGATCATGGATATGGTACAGAAATTGGGAAAGGAAAAACTGGCTCCGTTGGTGGACCAAATCGAAGAGACTGATGAGTTTTCCTGGGATGTTGTGAATCTTCTGGGTGAGAATGGACTCTTAAGGATTGTTTTGCCGGAAAAGTACGGCGGGATAAATGCCAACACCACGACCCTCTGTATGGTGATCGAGGAGCTTTCCAGACTCTGCCCCCCTGCAGGGGGAGTCATGGTTGGGACGCAGGTCATTCTGAATATTATCCTTGCCAGGGGAAATGAAGAGCAGAAGGAAAGGATCTTCAGCCATGTGGCAAAGAACAATGTGGTAGGATCTATTGCCATTACTGAGCCGAACTACGGCTCCAATGCAGCCAATATGCAAACCAAGGCTGTTCTGGATGGAGACACGTACATCCTCAATGGGACAAAGTGCTTTATTTCCAATGGGAGTGTCGCTGATTATTGTATTGTTTTCGCTCGCACAGGGCCGGGAGAGAAGGCAAAGGGAATAAGTGCTTTCATTCTGGAGAAGGACACTCCCGGATTTACAATAGGAAAAAAGGAAAAAAAGATGGGGATGAGAGGGTCCCCTATGGCAGAGCTCATATTTGAAGACGCCAGAGTACCCAAAGCCAATCTTTTAATGAATGAGGGAGACGGATGGAAGATACTCATGGAGGACGGAAATATGATGCGGGTGTGGGGCACGGGCATGTCCGCCCTGGCAATCGCCCAAAGGGCACTGGATTATGCAAAGGAATATGCAAAAGAGAGGACCCAGTTCGGCAGTCCGATTGCGATGTTTCAAGCCATACAGTTCAAGCTGGCCGATATGGCCATAGAGATAGAGGCCGCCCGTTCTCTCATCTACAGAATTGCCGCTATGATAGACAGAGGAGACACAAACTTCAAAAAGATTGAGGCCATGGTGGCCATGGCCAAGTGTTTTGCTTCGGATGTGGCCATGCGCGTCACCACGGAGGCGGTCCAGGTCTATGGCGGGTATGGATATATGAAAGACTATCCGGTGGAACGTTTAATGAGAGATGCCAAAGGTGCCCAGATCGCCGATGGAACAAATGAGATTCAGAGGATGATCGTTTCTAGGTACGTGCTGTTATCTTAATCCCTTCCCTGAATGCGTTCAGGTTAAGCTGTCGTATATTGTCATTATTCTGAAATTTATTGCTGATCTCATCCTCAATCAATTCAGCAGGAAGAGGCTTTACTTTTTCTATGTACGCACCCAGTAAGACCATGTTACGTGCCAGGGCGTTGCCCAATGCCGCAGCGGTCTCAACACCGGGGATCTCCATTATTGCAATATCATCCCGTGTCACATCTTCGTTCTTTCCGCTGCTCTCTATGATGATCAACCCGCCTGGTTGCACTCTGTCCTCAAAGGCTTTCAGGCGGGAAGATTCGGTCATAATTACGGTCTGTGCGTTGTAGAGGAGGGGGGATGCAACCTCATCATCGGAGATGATTACGGTGCAATCAGCCGGTGCTCCCCTCCTTGCAGTTGTCATACTGGGATTCCACAGTACATGTTCATATTGGGAGACAGCCGCAGTAGCGAGTATCTGTCCTATTATCATGGACCCTGTTCCCCCAATACCTGCTATTATCGCATCGTGTCTTCTGGATGATACTTCACTCATAGTGCCTCCTATTCGATTGTATCAACATTTTTAATTTCACCAAGGGGAAATTGGGGGATCATCTCTTCCTCCAACCTCTTGAGGCTGTCTCTGGGGGAGAGATGCCAATTGGCCGGACAAGTTGAAAGTATCTCCACAAAGCTAAACCCTACACCGTCCCTCTGCTTTTGCAGGGCAGTCTTCATGTATTTCTTTGTCTTTTTATAATTGGCCGGGCTCGTGAATGCCCCCCTTGCAGAATATGCCACTCCCTTTAAGCTTCCTATGAACTCGCTTGCCTCTATGGGGTATCCTTGATCCTGATTTCTTCCTGTGGGTGTTGTGGTAGTAACTTGCCCCATTACCGATGTGGGCGCCAATTGTCCTCCGGTGGTCCCGTAGTTTCCGTTATTGATCATGAAGGTGCTTATCTTCTCGCTTCGGGCTGCAGCATGAATCGTGGGCTCGCAACCTATGGCCAGTGCATCTCCGTCTCCTTGCCAGGTAATAACAATGGAGTCTTTACCGAGTATGCGTTTCATAGCGGATGCAACATCACAAGGGCGTCCGTGAGCAACCATTATGGAATCCACATCCACAAGTACAGAGGCCATTGTATAACAGCCAACACCAACCACCAAAACGGAATTCCCTTCCATATCCAATTCATCAATTGACTCACACAAAGCCCTTATTGCCGTAGCATGTTGACAGCCGGGGCAGAAGGGTAGAATGAGCGGAATATGCCTCCATAACCTGGGCGTTCCTGTAGTCCATTCTCTCTCCATGATACTCCCCTTTCTTAAAAGAACTCTTCTATTTTTTCTAAGACTGTTCTTGGATAGATAGCACCCTCCTCAATGGGCAGGTGCCTCGCAAGGGCATTTATCAATGAAACCTGGACACGGCCTTGAACAGCCAATTCAACATCTTTTATCATTTGACCCATGTTGTCCTCTATCACCAGAAACCTGGCTCCTTTTTCAGCTTTATCTTTAATGATCTCAGAAGGAAAAGGCCAGAGAGTAATGGGACGGATCAGTCCCACTTTCAATCCCTTTTTTCTTGCCCTTATCATGGCTTCCTGAGCCACTCTCGCCACATATCCAAAGGCGACCAAAATCAAGTCGGCATCATCCACTTCATAGGTTTCATGTCTGGCTTCATTCTTCTCTATTGTGTCGAGTTTCTCTTTATAATCAGCCCAGAATGCGCAGAGATTCGGGTGCCTCGGTGTAGGCAACATCCCCTGTGCTATAGAGGAAAAATGCCTTTCACCATTTTTATTATTTGCCTTGCCCCTGATTGACCAATCCTTCTCAGGAAGCGGTCCGAAATCCAGGGTTCGAAGTTCCACGGATTCCATCATCTGTCCCAGGATTGCATCGCTGAGAACGATAACGGGAGTCCTGTATTTGTCTCCGAGATAAAAGCCAAGTTGTGCAAAATCATAGAGTTCCTGAGCCGATTTGGGAGCAAGTACAATGGTTTTATACCCTCCGTATCCACCCCCTTGTGTGACGGACGTATAGTCGGTCTGTGCATGTCTCGTGGTATTCCATCCTCTCTGGACAAGGACGATAACACAGGGAAGCTCTGCATTACTCAGGTTGCTCATGCCTTCCTGCATAAGAGCCCATCCGGGACTCGATGTGGAAGTGATAACACGAGAACCAGTTGCAGCTCCGCCGTGAAGCATATTTATTGACCCGGTTTCAGAGGCAGATTGAATAAATACTTTTCCTCTTTTTGGAAACTCTCTTGCAAACCACTCTATGACCTCATTTTGAGGTGTTATGGGATACCCGAAAAAGCCTTCGCATCCTGCTGCGAGGGCACCCCAACCAACGGCCTCGTTCCCTTGTAACAAAACCCTTTCTGCCATTGCAATCCCCCTTTAATTTGAAGTGGAAGGAGATGCTTCCACATACTTGTAAACCTCGATAGCAAGATGAGGGCACATCCATGCACACATTCCACAGGCTGTGCACTCTTCGGGATTACTCACTTCCGGCAAAGGCAATCCCAGTGATGAATATCTCTCCGTCATCTCAACACATCCTTTGTTACAAAACAGTTCGCAGAAACCACACCCTCTGCAGAGATTCTCATTGATTTCGATCATTCCTTTTGCCATATTACCTCCTACACTCTCCTCCCTTTCCTCTGGGATTGTCATCAAAGATTACACACTCTCCCATCAAAGAAACGGTTTTCACACAAGAGTTCCACCCACACTGATGTCACAATGCCATCTCAATTAACTACCAAATTGGAAATAGCGTGTCAAATAATAATTTCAAGAAAATGACAACTCTGTTTCTCTCAATGACATTACAATATCTAAATTGAGCGATTAAGGGTCTGTGTAACCGTTCACAGATCTTATCATTGATACTATTATGTGGTGAAGATGTACGATCGTGAATGTGCCAATCTGAATTTCGGGTGTCAGGTGTTCAGGTAACAGAAGAGAGAAAGATAAAAAATACACTCTTCACTCAAGCATCATAGTTTTTTTACGACCCTAGAGCCCTTTTTATATACACAGCACTGAGTTCTCATTGCATTTTTTCTTGAACCTGAAACCTTTGCAGGCCCTGAGGGAGCGAGAAGAAATTTTTCCTTGCAAAAGGTGATTTTTTCGGATAGTCTTTTTTATTCTGTGGAATGGTAACACAGATGAAATTACTCAACCGAACTTATATGGAAAGGGGTAATAGAATGATTCGATGGTTGGTTTTTGTTCTTGTTGTATTTTCTTTCACAACTGATGCGTATTCTCAAACTGTCGACATTAATGCCAGTGATGACAGTGCCCAAATTGCATTCAGGACATTACTCGGAGAAGAGATTTTTGGTTATTCAGAATTTAATGCCATGTTCATCTATACTTCGGATGACAAGCTGGGTTCTCTGGGATTTGATGTGCTCGGAGATTTAGAGGTTGTTCCGGATCTGGAGTTGGGTGTGGGTCTTAAACTTTACGGTGCGGATGTCGATGACAACGATGTTCTCTCTCTAGGCTTAGGTGCCGTATTCAGATATTCTCCCATCCCGTTGGGTGGGCTGGTATTCTTAGGAACCGTATATTACTCACCTCATATTTTGTCCTTTCTCGATGCGGATCGGCTCTTGGAATCGGATATCCGATTAGGTTACCAGATAATCCCCAGGGCTACAGTGTATATTGGTTACAGATACATATGGACGGATATAGAAGACAAGAAAAAGATGACTGTCGATAAAGGGATTCATGCAGGACTGACATTGACGTTTTAGCGCCCCTTCTATGCCTTTATTGTGTCAAATATTCCCAAGACTCATATGAAATCGTGAGCTTTAAACTGAAAACAGTGAATAGCTACCATATGTTTCTGTTTATAACTACTGCCCATCCAGAAATGGCCATGTTCCACAATCTCTGCGTCAGACCTAGATTTTAATCCTCTAAATATTCAATGTATTCCTGCGGTTAAAATCTTCGTCTTCCTTGAACTTGGAAAAACTATCTAGTTTTCGTTCAGACACTAAATAGTTGAGAGAGACTTTCAGATTTCTATAAAGAGCGAAAGGAAGATGCCGTGGAAGCGCCATTTTTTAAAGAAGAGCACCACATCTTTCGGAAGACTTTCAGAGAATTTATTCGGAAAGAGATTACTCCCAATGCGGAAAAATGGGAGAACGAAAAGTGCATACCCAGAGATTTGTGGTATAGAATGGGTGAACAAGGGTATTTGTGCCCCTGGGTGGAAGAGAAGTATGGGGGATTTGGAGCAGGATTTGAGTATTCAGTAATTCTTCATGAAGAGATGTCCAGGTCTGAAGTTTCCGGGATAGGTGGAATGGGAGTTCACAGTGACATCATAGTCCCCTATATCCATCATCATGGAAACGAAAAGCAAAAGAGTAAATATCTCCCCGGATGTGTGAGAGGAGATATCATAACCTCTATAGTTATGTCAGAACCGGAAGCCGGTTCCGATCTTGTGAAGATTCGCACCAAAGCAGTCAGAGAGGGAAGCAATTATGTCGTAAACGGTCAAAAGGTTTTTATTACCAACGGCATAAGATGCAATCTCGCAGTTGTGGCAGTAAAGACAGATCCAAAGGCGGATCCGCCGCATAAAGGGGTCAGTATTCTCCTCATTGAAGAAGGTACTCCCGGTTTCATAAAGGGACGTCTTCTGGAGAAGACCGGCGCACACAGTCAGGATACAGCAGAACTCTTCTTTGAGGATTGTCTGGTTCCTCAGGAGAATCTCTTGGGCGAGGAGGGCATGGGCTTTCATTATCTCATGTACAATCTCCAGCAGGAACGTCTCATATGTTCAATAGGCGCTCAGGCAACCGCTGAATACGTGCTTGAAAAAACCATTGAATACTGTAGAACTCGAACTGTATTCGGGCGGCCCGTCAGTAGGTTCCAACACAATACTTTCAAGATCGTTGAAATGGCCACTGAGGTCGAGATAGGAAGGGCCTTCCTTAATTCTTTAATCGAGGATTTCATTGGAGGAAAAGAGATCACTTTAAATGTGTCAATGGCCAAGTGGTGGATAACGGAAATGGTCAATCGTATTGCTTACCATTGTACGCAACTCCACGGGGGGTATGGGTGCATGAAGGAATATTATGTGGCAAGGGCTCCAGGAGATGTCCGTCTATTGACCATTGCAGCCGGTACAACCGAAATCATGAAGGTGATCATAGGAAATATGATGGGTCTTTAGGAATGTTGAAAAAGCCATTTTCTCTAGGAATTCCAGTGATATGCATGTTCTGAGAATTTCAACATGTGCGGTTAGCCAAGTTCACCGCTTGCCGGCTACGTGCGTAACCGCACAGGTCGAGAAATCTGAAAGGAAGGGAATATGGAAGCACGATTTTACAAAGAGGAACATCGGATTTTTCGTAAGACCTTCAGAGATTTTGTGCAAAAGGAGATCACGCCCAATGCGGAGAAATGGGAGAATGAAAAGGGAATACCCAGGGATTTGTGGTATAGGATGGGTGAACAAGGGTATCTGTGTCCATGGGTGGACGAGAAGTACGGGGGTTTTGATGCAGGATTTGAATACTCTGTGATTATTCATGAGGAGTTGGCCAGATCCGAGGTTCCCGGCGTAGGTGGAATGGGCGTTCATAATGACATTGTGGTGCCGTATATTCACCATCAGGGAAATCAAAAACAGAAGGATAAATATCTGCCGGGCTGTGTCAGCGGTGAGGTTATTACCACTATCGTAATGACTGAACCGGAATATGGGTCTGATCTTGCAAACATCCGCACCAGGGCAGTAAGGGATGGAAATGACTATATCGTAAACGGCCAGAAAGTCTTTATCACAAACGGCATAACCTGTGATCTGGCTATTGTGGCTGTGAGGACCGACCCAAAGGCGACCCCTCCCCATAAGGGGATCAGCATTCTTTTGATCGAAGACGGGACTCCGGGATTTTCCAAGGGTCGTCTATTGGAAAAGACGGGAGCACACAGCCAGGATACAGGTGAGCTTTTCTTCGAAGATTGCCGAGTTCCCCGAGAAAACTTATTGGGAGAGGAGGGAAATGGATTTCAGTATCTCATGTACAACCTGCAACAGGAACGGCTGTCTCTCACCATCGATGCTCAAGCAATGGCGGAATATATATTGGAAAAAACCATTGATTATTGTAAGATGCGAAATGTATTTGGACGTCCTGTGAGTCGGTTTCAACACAATTCATTCAAGATCGTTGAGATGGCTACGGAGATCGAAATCGGCCGGACCTTTCTCAATTCTCTCATCGAAGACTTCATCAATAGGAAAGACATTACACTTAAAGTGTCTATGGCCAAATGGTGGATTACGGAGATGGTCAATCGTATTGCGTATCATTGTACGCAGCTCCACGGCGGATATGGTTGTATGAAAGAGTATTTTGTTGCCAGGGCACCAGGGGATGTACGATTCATGACCATTGCCGCCGGTACGACGGAAATAATGAAAGTAATCATAGGAAATATGATGGGCTTGTGAAAACCAAACCACCTTTTATCATGACCGGACCAAACCGAGTATATCAGCATGCACATTTAATGGAGAAATATTTATGATTCTTGGAATTACTGGCAGTATTGCCACTGGAAAAAGTCTGGTTTCAAAATTCTTTGTGGATTTGGGGGCACATTTGATAGACTGGGATGTTCTTGGCCATGAGGTGATGCAACCAAAAAAAGAGGCATGGCAAGGGATAGTGGAATATTTCGGGAAAGATGTTTTGAATGAAGATTCAACTATCAATCGAGAGGTACTGGGACGGCTTGTGTTTAATAAACCAGATAGATTATCGAGACTGAATGAAATCGTTCATCCTGAGATAATGAAAGTAGACCAAAAATTGGTCAATGAGATCAGGGGGGAAACACCTTGTGCATTGATTGTAAAAGAGATTGCCCTGATGAGTGAACGGGGAAAGCGGCTCCTTGTTGATAAGGCGGTGGTTGTTTGCAGCAGTGAAGAAAATCAGATAAAACGATTGGCAGAGAGGGGAATCAGTGAGGAGGATGCGAAGCTCAGGATACGTGCCCAACTCCCGATGACAGAAAAACTGAAACTCGCTGATTTTGTTATAAATAATGACGGAACAAAGGAAGAGACGAAAAAACAGGTCGAAATAATTTATAATCAAGTACACTTCTCCCAAAGAAAAAACAATTGTAAAAGTACTGTTGCCTGATAAAGGTATAAAATTGTTGTATTTTAATCGAAAAGTAACCATTTTTCACAAATTGAAAGGGGATTTATAATTAAAAAAACAAGGAATACATTGACGATCAGACAAAGAAGGTATATTTTATAGAGAATATAAAACATACAATTTCAAGCAGTAAAGATTGTTGATGATGATCAATAAAGAAGGGTGAGAAGATGACTATTGTGGTAGGTGTAGACGTAGGCTCTCTGTGTACAAAGACTGTGGTATTGAATGGGAAAGGAGATATTCTATCATACGACATTATGCGAAGCGGGCATTATTATCAGGGTGCTGCCGAAGAATCCATTAACAACGCACTCAGATCAGCAGGGGTGAACAAAGCCGACGTGCAATATACCCTGGGCACCGGTTACGGAAGGGGCGCTGTTACAGAAGCTGATGCTGAGGTAACGGAGATAACGTGCCATGCAAGGGGAGCTACGAAGCTTTTCCCCGACGTGCGCACCGTGATAGACATTGGGGGCCAGGACAGTAAAGTAATAGGAATCGGTGACAACAGTCGGGTAACAAACTTTGTTATGAACGATAAATGCGCCGCAGGAACAGGACGATTTTTAGAGGTAATGGCGTCAGCCTTGAATGTCGACATTGGAGAAATGGGTGATCTTTACTTTGCCTCAAAGACAAAAGTTGAGGTGAGCAGTATGTGCACGGTCTTTGCGGAGTCAGAGGTGATATCTCTCTTTGCTCAGGGTCATGAGAAAGCCGACATTGCAGCCGGTATTGCAGATGCCATCTCAAGACGTGTTGTGGGTATGGTGGGGCAGGTAGGTTTAAAGGAAAAAGTTGTGATGTCCGGAGGGGTTGCAAAGAACGCAGGTGTTGTCCATTCCATTGAGGATAGAATAGAAGTGAAGATTCATATTCCTGATGAACCGCAAATAATAGGAGCGCTGGGAGCCGCAATCATAGCATCCGAGCGGATATGATATGATACAGGGTGAGAGTGACTTGATCAATAGACAATAATATTGATTTCGAAAACAGTTCGCAGAGATCAGGTGTCTGAAGGGCATTTATGAGTGGTGTTGAAAAAAAGCGAGCTTCATGCACGTCTTAAAGTGTCTGAACCTTCGAAGTATGATGCAGTACTGTGAATACTGACACTTGAATTTCACCGACAGCTAGAAATGAGGTAGGTACATTCAATGAAGATGAAGATCGATCTCCATACGCATTGCTTTGAATCAACAGGAGACCCTGTCCCAAAGGTAGAAACAGTAAGGAAGATAATAACGCATATTAAGGAAAGAGGTCTTGATGGAATTGCCATTACGGATCATGACAAAAAGGACTATGCCTTCAGGGTGAAAGAGGTGGTCGATAGATATTTCCCCGATGAAGTCATTATCATTCCAGGGCAAGAGATATCATTTCGTAGACAGCATATAGTGGAATTGTATATGCCGAATGACTCTGTATTCAGGTTTTGCGCCCATCCTTTTTTCGGTAATAATTTTAAGGATTTTATGGAACAAGAGGCGGATAAAATTCACGGGATCGAGATAAAGAACGCAGCATGGCAGCTTCAAGAGGAGAGGATAAGAGAGATGGCCAGTAAGTTTGATCTTGTCATTCTTGAAAATAGTGATGCCCATTCAATTTCAGAAATAGGGTTTCATTACAACAGGATAGACCTACAAAAGTTGTATGATCGTTGTAACGGGTATAATGAGAGTTTTACTTTTTAAGAAAATAATAGGCAAGCACATATAGTAATGAAGAATTGTTTTTTTGTCACGACCCTGGTCTCTATTTCGGAAAAGTATTTTCTAGATGAAAATAGCTGAGAAAAAGTTAATAATGAGCAGTTCAATTATATTTTTGTCATATAATTGACTTTTTATTCTCACAAATGGCCTAAAAGCCCTAACTAATTCTTTTTAAAAGTTAATCCGCTAATTTTTTAAGAGCCTGTTCAAGTGCTTCTTTGCTTGCGGTTCTTAACTTGTCCTGAATTTTTGTCCTTAAGTCATTAGCGTCGGAGTTTCCGACAACATTGAGGCCAAGTGATTCCCGTACCTTTTTAATATATTCTGAGGGTACTATTGGTTTTTCTATATAGGAATGGGGACCGACGAGAACTTTCTCTGCTTTCAATTTGGTAAGGTCTTCTTTTCCCATTTCATCATGAGCGTGGGCAGTAACAATAATAAAGGGGATCTTTGCCCATTCCGGGTTTTTCTGCAGATAGGATAAGAGCTTTACTCCTCCCATTTTAGGCATCACCAGATCAAGTGAGATCAAATCGGGTGTGTGGTCACTGATCTTCTCTAAAGCATGTTTTCCATTATCCGCAGTCATTACATTGAATCCTGCATCCTCCAGTACGGTTGATAAGAAGAGTTGGATGTCGGGCTCATCATCCACAACAAGGATCGTCTTTTTTTTATCTTTCATTTAAATCCTCCTCTGTTTTTAAGGTGTGTCCCCCTTATCATTAACAAAGGGCAGACGATTTCTGGGAAATTCCAACCTGAAGAGTGATCCTTTCTCTAGTTTTGATTCAAAGAAGATCTTCCCTCCGTGTTCATGTACAATTTTTTTCGTGGTAAGAAGTCCTAAACCAGTTCCTTGCCCTGACTTCTTCGTTGTGAAGAAACTCGTAAAGATTTTCTTCTTCACTTCATAATCCATGCCGGAACCATTGTCCTTTATCTCATAAAAGAGAGTACCGTTCTTTTCATACAGAGAAAATGTTATAATATTCTTCTTTTTATCACTGACCATGCATGCGTCTATGGCGTTTGACATCAAGTTAGCGATGCACGTGTGTATGCCCCTCACATCCATTGGAGCTTTTTCAATCCCTTGTTGAAATTTTGTAATGAATGATATTCCAGATTGTTCAATCGTGTCCCTGTAGAGTTCTTCGATGTCAATGGCTATACTCATTGGATCCGTCAATTCCGCCTTGAGAGTAGATCCCCTTGCAAAATTGAGGAACTCCTTCACAAAATCGGAAATCTTTTCGATGTTATTCTGGAGCATATCCCAACCGCGATTCACCAGCTCATTGTTTCCCCTCTTTATTCCAGAGTTCACCACATACATCCCTCCTTCCAGACCCATGAGCACATTTTTAATGCCGTGCGCCAGACCTGCCACCGTCTCTCCGACGGCAGCCAATCGTTCGGCGTCGAGTATCTCATTTTCTAATTTTTTTATTTTGCTGAGATCCTGGAAGAACATGACACTTCCGATATCCTCATAGCCTTTCCTGAGTTTCGTACCCGATAAGACTATGGGAATTTCATTTCCCAGGCGATCGAAGATGTGACTTTCCTGTAAATCAACAGTTGAGTCCGGTTCAGTGATCGCTCTTAAAAAATCCTTTGGATAGATCTCATCTCCTGACATCTTTCCAACAACTTTGTTCATGGGGTACTTGAGAAGCCTCTTTGCAGAAGGGTTGTAGATATCTATTATTCCTTCTTTATTACTGGCAATAATACCGTCCATTGCGTGTTGAATGACCGTCTGATTGAATTCTAAGATCTCTTTCAACTGCCGCTCCAATTTTGTCGTTTGCGTGACATCGAGTGCCATTTCAATGACAAAGTCCACTCGGGAGTCTGTTTTTGAATATGGTGTGGCAGTTACCATGTAGAGAACTTTATTGCCTTTCTTGTCATAGCCCTCCTGCAGTGAACGATGGGTTCTCCCGTCCGAAAAAACCATCTTTGCCGGACACTTAGCACAAATTTCATTACTTTTCTTGTAAGATTCAAAACAGAATGTACCCAAATCCTTTCCAAACGTCTTTTGAAAGTACTTATTGCTTTTTACTACATGGAAGTCTCTGTCGATGACTGTTATATAACATGGAACATTGTCAAAGATCGTCCTGTATTCATTTTGGATATGAACTTTTTCCGTGATATCGGTCGACATTTCAATGATGTGGGTGATGTTTCCATCCAAATCACGATAAGGAGATACATGGACAAGATAATGATGGCTTTCACCCTCTAAATCACGGCCCACCTCCTGGGAAACTCTTGTTTGACCGTCAATAAATGTCAGAGCAGCAGCGCACTGGCGGCACCTTCTTTTTCTCCCTTTATACGCTTCAAAGCACTTTTTCCCTTCCCAGACTCCGAATGTATCCACAAAACTTGTATTTGCATCGACTATTCTGTGTTTTCTGTCAATTACTGCAATACACATGGGAACTTGATCGAACAGATCAAAACTTCTCCACTTTTCGGATCTGCCCGGATTCAGGCCGTTTATCCCGGAAAGGCTTGACATCCCCGATTCCAGCGCATGCCAATCCCTTGCTATTGCATTTTCAAACAACAGTTTGACAGGCTGAAAGACTTGACATTCCCTACATATCTCCATTTTTTCTCCCCAGTTGCCGTAGGCCCTCCCCTTACAGATCGTTCCGTTTATGAACCAGCATAAATGACCCGAATCAAGCTCCCAAGCCGGGCAATGTTCTCTTTTGTCCTGAGGGCAATCTTCCAGTTCCCAACACGGTTTGAGGGAGTGTTCTTTCGCACTTCTCATAACGAGTACATATAAAACTTGCCGTTCTATCTCTTTGGGAATTCTTCTCCAACCCTGTTCAAAGCTTTGCATCGATCGCAACGATGTACCAAGAAGTTCAGCCATCTCTTTTTGGGTTTTTCCTAGATTAAATCGTATGGACAGGAGTTCTTCGCTTTTCATGACTCTCTATATTGATATTCCTTTCATCAAGTGTATATTTTTCTTTATGTAATAACTGAAAAAGCAAGAAATGTAACCCTTATTATTTATGAATAATCAATCATATATCACACTGTGATACATATTACAAGATTTATTTTAGAG
>JAXHSZ010000111.1:0-3193 GCA_034190725.1 Thermodesulfobacteriota bacterium | reverse complement strand
AGTCGATAGGTGCCCGGGCGCAGGTCGGCCAGCTGTAGCGGGGTGGATGCATTGATATTTGTCATCATTATAGGTGAGAATATCAATCGCCACTTCTTCTCTTCCAAATGGTACATGTATTTGAGCTTTATGTTTCAAGTGAGGTTCAATGGAGATTGTCTTCTCTATATTATGGTGGAACGGTGTGATTACGGTCGTGTCCACACCGGAACTCTTTTGCAACTGATCAGGTAAATGTCTTATCATTGCGGCGATTCCGCCGCAAGGGGCAAAAGGGGTCTCATATGTTACGAAGGCTATCTTTGATGACATAGGATCTCTGGATTTTTGATTCTCAGATATTTGTATTCATGAAGCGCTTTGAAATAGAACGTTATCAACAAGCTTCAACGGCGGTCGAATTTAAATGTATGTATTGTCTGAGCATCTTAGTGAGGGTCAAGAAAAAAGAGGGGGAAAGATGCGCATTTTACACGGATTAAAATTTGATTGTCTTTGAAGTGACTCTTTTCAAAAGGCTAAACTGATACAAATATTTTATAACTCAAAGTATGAAAAAGCAACTCTATTCGGATCAGTTACTTTCTTTGCCTTCTTCTATAAGAGCTTTCAACTCTTCTCCACCAATCTTTTCCTTTTCTAGAAGCAGGAGAGCCCCTTTTTCCAGGATGTCTCTTCTTTGGTTGAGTATCTCAAGGGCCGTTGAAAATTCTTGTTCGATGATCTCCCTCACTTCTTCATCAATCAACTTGGCTGTTGCATCACTGTACTCCCCCGGTCCTTGCAATCCGGCCTCCAGAAAAAGGGGACGCTTTTCCGAAGCAAAATAAACCTGGCCCAACTTGTTGCTCATTCCGTATTCTTTCACCATACTTTGGGCAATGTGTGTCGCTTTGGCCAGGTCATTGTGCGCTCCTGTGGAGATATCGTTAAAAATAATCTTTTCCGCTGCCCGCCCGCCCAATAATGTGGCGATCTTGTTGAGTAACTCCGTTTTTTTCATGAGAAATCTGTCTTCAGTGGGGACCTGGACGGTATACCCCAGAGCGGCAATGCCTCTTGGGATGATGGAAATTTTTTGCACCGGATCGGTGTCCGGAAGGGAAAGCGCCACAATAGCATGACCCAATTCATGATATGCGACCATTTCTCTCTCTTTTGGATTAATCAGACGATTCTTCTTTTCAAGGCCTGCTATTATCCTTTCCACGGCCTCTTCAAACTCTGATATCCCTACTCTCTTCTTCTTTCTTCTTACTGCAAGCAAAGCTGCTTCGTTCACAAGGTTGGCAAGGTCTGCACCGACCATGCCAGGAGTCATGCCAGCCAGGCTTTCCAGATCAAGATCATCCTCGGCTTTGATGTTCTTGAGATGTACTTTCAGTATTTCCTCTCTTCCTTTCTTGTCGGGACGGTCCACCAGTATTTGACGATCAAAACGACCCGGCCTGAGGAGAGCAGGATCGAGGATTTCCGGCCTGTTAGTGGCCCCCATGAGAATGACGCCCACCTTAGGGTCGAACCCATCCATCTCCACTAAGAGTTGATTGAGGGTTTGCTCACGCTCATCGTGACCTCCGACCATTCCTATGCCTCGGGCCTTTCCAAGGGCATCCAATTCGTCTATAAAGATGATGCAGGGTGCCTTTTGTTTTGCATTGACAAAGAGGTCCCTCACACGGGCAGCTCCAACCCCGACGAACATTTCAACAAATTCGGATCCGCTCATACTAAAAAAAGGCACATGACTCTCTCCCGCAACGGCCCTGGCAAGCAATGTTTTTCCTGTTCCAGGCGGACCTACAAGGAGAACGCCTTTCGGCATCTTCCCTCCAAGTTCGGTGAATCCGGCGGGTTCCTTGAGGAATTCAACTATTTCAATCAATTCCTGCCTTGCCTCATCGACCCCGGCCACATCTTGAAACGTCACATCCAGCTCATTTTCCTCGTATATCTTGGCCTTATTTCGGCCCAAGGACATGAATCCGGGTTGTTGACCCGACATTCTTCTTATCAAGAAATACCAGATTCCGATAAAAAGCAATATGGGGAAGATCCAGGAGAATATGTCACGAAGAAGGGTTGACTTGATCTCTCCTTTGAACGTCACATTGTACTGTTCCAAAAGCTTCGATATTTCAGGATCGACACGGACTGTTTTAAAGGATTTCCCCGTATTCTTGCCGGTTCCGTCATCGATCAGTTTCCCCTGAATTTGATTGAGAGATATAGCCACCTCGGACACCTTATTCTCTTTGAGCAGTGTCAGAAATTGACTGTAGGGAATGACGCGGATAGCCATCATTGAAGAGATATAATTTTGAGCGATCAATACAATCCATATACCCAGTATAACATACCATATAGAGAACCTGTGATGTCTTTTCATGATGTGTCCTTTTGTTGCAAGAATCAGCCCCCAATTGAGTGATTCAGGAGCAGCAGGGGAAACTTCCATCCTTGTATTGTAAAAGATATCGGTTTTCGGATATTATATTCCACAAGGCCAGAGAGGTGAATCCGAGTATGTCAAATTTGTTATTTGTTAACAGTTAATGGTTATTCTCCTATCAACTATTAACCGTTACCTCGTGTCCATCCAGAAATGAAATATTTTCTGCAAGGTCAAGGAAGACGAAGATTTTAACCACAGGAATACATTGGGTATTTTGAGGATTAAAATCTGAGTCTGACGCAGGGATTGCGGAAAATATCCATTTATGGATGGACACTACCTATTATCTATTACCCATGACCCACAATACATCGTAAAGGATTCCAACCAATAACAGTGACATTTGATATATAGGAATCTATAGTTGAAATAAGTCAGTATGTCAATACATCTTCAGTATTTTTAAGGTTATTTTTTAAGAAAATTTTGAAATTCAATTTCAGAGATTGCGGAAAATAGCCATTTATGGATGGATGGATGCCAACTGGCCAACGATCGCTAATTTTTTTATCTTAGGCTTTTATTGCTATTCTTTTATTGCTATTAAGTACACAAGAACCGGATGAACCATAAAAAAAGTACTTTTCAATGTGTATAGTTTTGTTTATGATTAATATATTGAATAACCGTCCTGATTGGATTATCATTCCAATAAAGGGAATTGAGCATTTGCTCGAGGTGGAGAGATGACTGAGATGACGATGAATGATGTCGGAGATGTTGCACATGGGGTAAGCC
>JAXHSZ010000110.1:0-21406 GCA_034190725.1 Thermodesulfobacteriota bacterium | reverse complement strand
CCAAGAACAGACGTATTGAGGTTCTTGGTTCTGTCCTCTTCCGTCTCATTGCTGGCTATCGGCCGTGCCTCACCGTATCCTGTAGCTTTAATCTTTTCCTTCGGTAAGTTCCCCACTTCCGTAAGAAAATCGGCGACATTTTGGGCTCTTTTTCTCGAAAGATCCAGATTTATTTCTTCACTACCAGTTGAATCCGTATGACCAGAAACCTCTATTGCCGAATTTGGAAACTGTTTGATGGCCTTTATTATCTTATCCAGAAGAGCAAAATTGACGGTTCTTATCTCTGCTTCACCCACTGGAAAAAAGAATCCGTGTACAGCTATCAAAACATCATTCACTTTTCGGAAAACCTGGGCATCGTTCGGACCGAAAAGAGACTCAACATAACTATATTTCTTGTTGATCTCTATTCGTTTTTGATCCTCCAGTTTCTGTTGCTTTGCCTGAGCAGACAATTCTAGTTCATATTTCTTGCTTACCTGAGTGAGAGCCTTTTCTTTTTCCCTTTCAAGATTTTGAATTATCTCCGTTTGTCTGGTGTTCATATTTGTCAGATCCGCTCGTAACTTCTTTATGGTCTCCTGTTGATTCGCCGCAACTTGTTGAGAATCGTTCAGGTTCTTCACGCAGGTACCCGCCTTCTCCGTTAACGTCTGAACTATGACACGGTTCGGTTGGGTAAAATCGATTTCACCTTGAAAAGGCTCATTAATATGGCTCAGCTGTTCATGATACCATAATACAATATCCTCATGAGAATAATCTCGCCGTTCGAACATCTTGGTAATATCTGCAATTTGATTGGCCTTTTCAGCCAATTTTGACGCAAGGGCTGCGGACGCATTGGCTTTCTTCGTCTGAGTAGGGTCTGCTTGGAGGATAGACAAAGCAACGTCAAGTTCCTTCTTTGCCTGTTGAAACGTCTTTGGTGCATAATTTTCAGCATCCTTCATTTCCGGTCGTGCAAAGGTGGCTTTTGCCACATCAAGAACCCCTTCTTTCAATGCCTTCGTTTCAAGCGCACTGTATGACTTGATCAACGAAGGATCCATACCCTTTGCTTTCTCTGTGTTGCCCTCTTCAACATGTCTTGTCGCTTGTATAAGCATTTTTTCCGTACTATTGTATTCATCCGGGAATAAACTGTGGGCCTTTGCTTTGCGAGCTTGTTCCCTTTTCTTGACGACTTCCCACATGAGACTCTTTGACTTCTGAGCGTCACTCTCGGCTCGTTTTAATACAGACAGTCCCTTTTCTGCAGTCAGTGTTGCTTGATCACCCATCCCCTGACGTAGTGTATCAGTAGACTGATTCAATAGTTGTTTTGCGGAATCGAACCCTCTCGGAGCAAAAACATTCACCTCGTTGCTTTCAGCGGTCATGAGACTCTCTTCAAGTTGTTGGATTGTTTTATACTTTTCATACATTTCAGTGCTTAATATCTGCTTTTCAGTCGTAGCACACCCCACACCCAAAAACAAAGAAATCACTAGAAACAAAAAAAACCCTTTTAATCTTTTTTCTTTCATTCTCTTACCCTCCTTCTCCTCAGTTCAATAATCTGTTGTTGCATCCTAGGCATTTCATTTCCCATTCACGCTGTATGGAAAGCACCTCCCCAGGAGCAACAATGTGTAAAGTTACGGGTTTTTATTTATAGCCCGGAGAAAATAGATTGTGAATCACTTCACTTTGATCTCTATTTCTTTTTTCTTGACCTCTTCGGCTTTTGGTAATGTTATCTTCAATATGCCTTTGTCAAAGGTCGCCTCTATCTTGTCACTTTTCACTTCAACCGGAAGCTGAAAGGAACGCTGGAAAGAGCCGTACGACCTCTCCACATAATGATGATGCTCGTCCTTTTTCTCCTCCTCTTTCTCTCACCCTTTATGGTGAGGATATTTCCTGAAAGACCCACATCAACATCCTTCCCATCCAGACCAGGCAATTCGGCCTTTACTATGAAACCATCTTTTGTTTCCGATAGATCCACTGAAGGTACCAGTCTCCGTAAACTCTTTTTTGCGGAGATGTTTCTCCAATGAACCTGCTCCAGAGGTCATCCATATCTCTGCGAAGGGTGCTGAATTCTCTCCCGAATGGTCTCCATTGTGCCAGTTCCATGTTATCACCTCCTATTCTAAGATTTATTTCCCCGGGCTGTTCACGCCATCATCTCATAAGAAACTTTTCTTCATGGTGCCATAAACTGATTTCACTTCACTTATGTTTTGAAAATGAAGGTCTCCTGAAATCAAATAATCCATTATTTTGCTATATACAAAAGGGTAAAGCCTAGCAACTCTTTCTTTAAAAAATCAACATCTTTATCGTCTAAGTTCATCGCCCTTATATAAACATGACGGAATCCCTTTTTCGCCCGTTCATGTGACGACATAATGCTCATTACCCTTCCTCCCCTGGAGCGGATCATATCGGCCACTTCTTTAATTGAACCTGGTTTGTCCTCCAATTCGAATGCAAATTGTACACCTCCTCTTCGAATCCCTGTCATGGTGATGAGAACTTTGAATATATCTGATTCCGTGATAATTCCCACTAGGTTTCCATCATCTACCACTGGAAGAACACCTATCTTCTTTTCCAACATAATCATTGCTGCTTCTTCTACGGTACAGGAGGAGGAGACTGTTTGTAAATCTTTTTTTGTCATGATCTCCTTGATCTTGATTTTGTCTATAAGGTAATTCAATTCATGAATGGCCAAGTTTGTTGCTTTGGATGCCGATTCTCTATTGAGGTCCAGATTCGTTATAATACCCGTTAACTTTCCTTTTTTTGTGACGGGAAGACGACGGATATTATTTTCGTTCATGAGTTTTATTGCCGTGTGCATCGATGCATCTTCATCGATTGTAATCACAGCTTTTGTCATCCAATTCTTAACCAGCATTTTTCCCTCCAATTATTGCTTTTTTCTTTTATTTATCAAGTTAAGTAATCTTAATTGGTGTCCGTCGATTAATGGCTATTTTCCATAATCTCTGCTTCAGACTCAGCAACGTGCCTCTACATACCCAATGTATTCCTGTGGTTAAAATCTTCGTCTTCCTTAACCTTGCAGAAAATATCTCATTTCTGGATGGACACTCATTAACTAAAATATCATATCACTATTTTTCTGACTATTCACACCATGGACCTATAATATAAGGGAAAAACCAATTTGATGCAGAACGCGGTTTGTTCTTTTTTTGCATTACCCATGTTTCAGGTGTCGGGAGTGAGAAAAAAGAACTGAAACCTGAACACTGACACCTGAAACCGAAATTCAAGTCCCCATTACGGTCAGTTTAGTGTAAACTGCGCAAAAAAGGCCATCCAACATTTCACCCAATCGATTTCACGGTCTCAATACATGCCCCCATGAGGCATAGCCGGCACCTCAGGCTTTTTCTTGGGTTTTTCAGCAACAAGCGCTTCGGTAGTCAGTAATAGAGATGCTACGCTTGCGGCATTTTGAAGTGCGCACCTGGCAACCTTTGTGGGGTCTATTATCCCTGCCTGCATCATGTCTTCGTACTTCTCTGTCTGGGCATTGAATCCATATGTTCCTTGCTCCTTTTTCACTTTGTCCACTACTATCGATCCCTCATGTCCCGCATTATTTGCAATCCATCGAATGGGCTCCTCCAAGGCGCGTTTCACAATGTTCACTCCAAACTGTTGATCCTCTTCCAGCTTCAACTCATCCAGGGCTGGAATCACTCTCAAAAGAGCCACACCTCCACCAGGAACGATCCCCTCTTCCACTGCCGCTCTGGTGGAGTTCAGGGCATCTTCAACGCGCGCTTTCTTCTCCTTCATCTCCGTCTCCGTGGCGGCGCCCACATTGATGACGGCCACGCCGCCGATCAGCTTGGCAAGCCTTTCCTGTAGTTTCTCCTTGTCATAGTCAGACGTTGTCTCTTCTATCTGGGCTCGAATCGTCTTGACCCGCCCTTCGAGGGCGCTCTTTTCACCTGCTCCGTCGATGATCGTGGTGTTGTCTTTATCTATCGTCACTCTCTTTGCAGAACCCAGATCATTCAAGGTGATCTTTTCGAGTTGGATACCCAGGTCTTCCGTAAGCGCGGTACCTCCGGTAAGAACGGCAATGTCTTCCAACATGGCTTTACGCCTGTCTCCAAATCCGGGAGCTTTTACAGCCGCACACTTTAAAGTTCCGCGAAGTTTGTTGACCACAAGAGTGGCCAAGGCCTCTCCCTCTATATCCTCTGCTATGATGAGGATGGGTTTTCCCATCTTTGCTGTTAGTTCGAGTATCGGAAGGAGGTCTCTCATAGAGCTGATCTTTTTTTCGTGCATGAGAATGTAAGGTTCTTCAAGCTCACATTCCATTCTCTCCGCGTCGGTTACAAAATATGGGGACAGGTAGCCACGGTCGAACTGCATACCCTCAACAATCTCCAATGTGGTGTCCATGCCTTTGGCCTCTTCAACTGTAATGACCCCCTCTTTACCGACTTTGTCCATTGCTTCGGCGATAATATTTCCGATTGTCTCATCGTTGTTTGCGGATATGGTTCCCACCTGGGATATCTCCTTTTGGTCCTGAGTGGGTTTACTGAGATTTTTTAACTCTTTTACGGTAACTTCCACTGCCTGGTCAATCCCCCTCTTCAAATCCATGGGATTGTGACCTGCCGCCACCAACTTTGAACCCTCCCTGTAAATTGCTTGCGCAAGAATCGTTGCAGTCGTGGTGCCGTCGCCTGCTGTATCGCTGGTCTTGGATGCCACCTCTCTTACCATTTGAGCACCCATATTCTCGAATTTATCCTCCAATTCAATCTCTTTAGCAACGGTGACTCCATCCTTGGTCACGAGTGGAGAGCCGAAACTCCTCTCCAGAATAACATTCCTCCCCTTTGGGCCAAGGGTAATCTTTACCGCATCTGCTAGAGTATTTACTCCTTTCAAGACCAGATCTCTTGCAATGTGGTCATATTTTATTTCCTTTGCCATTTCTTCATCTCCTCCTTTATTTTGTAATGATACCCAGGATGTCATCCTCTCGCATGATCAGATATTCTTCTCCTTCGATCTTTATCTCCGTACCTGCGTATTTCCCGAACAATACTCTGTCTCCTTCTTTCACATCCAGAGGAACTTGTGTGCCATCTTGCAAAATCTTCCCATCCCCTGTCGAGATGATCTTCCCTTCCATAGGCTTCTCCTTTGCCGAGTCAGGAATGATTATCCCGCCTTTTGTCTTTTCTTCTTCCTTTATTCCGGATACCAGGACATGATCTTTCAAAGGTCTTATCTTCATATGTTCCCTCCTTTACCATATAATCAAAAACAGTCAAAAAGTTTAATTTGCAATCCCTGTACCAAACTTGTAACTTTATGATATATAAAGAAATTAATACCCTAATAAGATCATATGAGAACCATTGGTTCCTATGTAAAAGAAGAAATGAAGTCTTGACTAAAATGGCAATATTTGTTACGTTTGGACTGGACACAGGTTCCAGAAAGAGAACATGAGGTTCTGATGATCTTCTTTAAGGAATACAGCGTTCCGTTCTGAAAGCAGACATCAATGTTTTGTGTTTTAAAATATGCTTCACTCCTTTTAATTCATACTGAAAAGCATACTCATTTTTCAGGGTGCCATGCGAGCTTTACTCATCGTGTCCAATGAAAAGAATGCCATCCAAACCATTCGTTTGTGCTACAAATCAAACTATAGTATTGATGAAGCATACAACAGAGATATAGCCCTGGAAATGTTAAAAGAAAGACGATATGAAATCGTTTTTATCGATATGGAAGTTCTCATGGAGTCGATTCCCCTGGGTGACTATGGGGAGGCATTGGGGCTGTTCCGACAAATCTATTCAACTCTCCAAATCATTATTTTAACTCACCAGGAGACGATAAAAGAGGCTCTTAAGGCTGTTAAGGCCGGGGCTTGCAGTTATCTTACATATCCCCTACATAAGGATGAAGTAAAACATGTAACCAAGACTGTCCATGAAGCTGAAATGGTTCAATCCGAACTGGATTACCTGCGTGACATATTCTGGGAAAAGGATTATCGAGACATAATACATACAGAAAGCCACCTGATGAAGGCAGTTTACAAGAAAGCCATGGCGGTGGCACCGACCAGAAGCACTGTTCTTTTGTTGGGTGAGACAGGAACGGGAAAGAGTGTTCTTTCAACTCTTATTCATCGACATAGCAATCGGAAGGATGAGTCATTCATCATTTTGCATTGCGGAGCGATTCCTGATACATTGTTGGAAAGTGAGCTGTTTGGTCATGAAAAGGGTTCTTTTACAGGTGCCCACAAAAGGAGAACGGGGAAATTTGAAATCGCAAATAAGGGAACAATCTTTCTCGATGAGATAGGCACCATAACTCCTTCAGCACAGATTAAACTCTTGCAGGTACTTCAGGATGGGAATTTTCAGAGGGTTGGGGGAGAGGCTGTCCTGAAAACGGATGTGCGGGTCATCGCGGCCACAAATAATGACCTGAAAAAGATGTGTGATGATGGGCGTTTCAGGAAGGACCTTTATTATCGACTAAACGTGTTCCCAATTGAAATCCCTCCTTTGAGAAAACGAACCGAAGATATTCCACATATTGTAAATATATTCTTAAAAAAGATGAACAGTATCAACTCGAAAGAAATTAAAGGAATCGATTCTCGCGTGCTGGTAGCGTTCGAGAAGTATTCATGGCCGGGAAATATCCGCGAACTCGAAAATATTGTGGAAAGGGCGTACATTTTGGAAACATCTTCCGTGCTTACACCGGAAAGCTTTCCCGGTGAATTTTTCGATTCCGATGCTGCTGTGACACATTTTATCGCAGATTCTTCTTTGTCTCTTTCAGAGGTGCGACGAAGAAGTATAGAACATACGGAAAGGCAATATATCCAGGAACTGCTTACAATAAATAACGGAAAAATAAAAGAGTCTTCAGAAGCGGCAGGCATTTCAACACGTTACATGAATAAATTAATGACCAAGTATGGAATCAAGAAAGACACGTTCAGATATCATTCCACAGTGTCCAATAAAGCAGAACATTAAGTTCCCCAATCCCACATATCGGAATTTGAGATTCTCATTTTCGTTTTTCTTTCCCTTTACCATATTTTCAAACAGTCAGGCGATCATAAACAAATCCATTGAGAAAACCATCCCCGGCATGATCGGACCCGACGGTTCCCACATTTATAATCCATCATTTATAATCCCTTGAATATCAATACATCCTATTTCGGCACGCCAATTGCTTTTTTCACCATAGAATGAATCAATTATTTTTACCTATGCGGATAAGCAGGATTGTGATAAGCGCTGCCGTTTGCTTTGTTTCCTTCTTATATACAAGAATATAAAAGAGCCCGTCAAGCATACGAATAGACAAACAAAGCTACAATCCAGTTATACATCCAGCGCGATGCGATTCGATATGTTTATAACAGTGAAACGAGGCAAGCAGCCGGCAGAAATGAAAATAGCTCGTATTATCTGACTGATCTTTAATTTTAAATGGACATTTGGTTTGATTTATCTTATGTCAATATTTTTTTAGCGATGACCTGTGAAAGAACACCGTAAAAAATTCATTGATATTGAATGCCCGAAGGCAATAAAAATTAATGGGATTGTTCTTCCTAAAGAGTGGAATGAGAAAGGTGATATCGAATCGATTGGTATTTTTACTTTTGATGAGGAAGAATATCTCGTGGAAAAAAATAAAATCGGAAAGCAGTTGATGTCTTACATTAGACAAGAGGTCCATGTTTCAGGAACATTGCAAATTAAAAAAGACAATACAAAAAAAATCATCGTGAAGGAATTCAGCGTGAAAAATTCATAGTATGAGCCATCCCTACAGAAAAGAATACGCAGTTATTCACCGGATTTCAGTGAGTTCATTTTGAATGAAAGGAGGAAGCAGATGATTCAACACAGTGCAATTCCAAGAAAAATTGCTCTTATCGGCAACTCTCTTCCCAGGCAATGTGGAATCACCACATTCACCACCGATCTTCTTACAGCTCTTTCATCAGAGGCCCCTTCTTAACGATATGTCTGTAAAGTCCGGCCTCAGAATAGAACGGAAAAACAGAATTTAGAGGATTTAAAACTGGCGGAACAACTGGGTATCAAACAGAATATCATTTATACAATGAACAGAGTTTCGCGAAATTTTATACCATATTTGATAAAGGCTTGTGATATATATGCCGCCCCTTCACGATTGGAAGGCTTCGGCATGCCTCAACTTGAAGGAGGCGCATGTGCAAAACCGATAATAGGCATCAAAGTGATGGGGATGCGTGATACCTTAATCCATGGCAAAACAGCACTGTTAGCTGAAGTGGCCCAGGAAGTTCTTATGAGGGAAACCATTCTCGGATCAGAATCCGGGTACGAGGAGAGGCATCGTCATCTTTTTTAGTCAACCTCGAACAGTAGATTACAGGGCGAGTGTTCATGATATTGCAAACTATTTGATGGATCTCACGGAGATCTTGACTGGCATTCCTGTTATGCTAAAATGAATGCTCGCGGGGAATACCATAATGGAGGTGTCTGGCCTTTTGTCTGTGGTTTTTATGTCGCAGCTTTGATCGCAACAGGGAAGCACAAACTCGCAGAGAAAAAAATTTATTTTCTCACAAAATGTGTTCAACAGGCAAGAAACACTGAACTTGCCTCCGGATCTAACGAATGGTATAAGGCTTATGATGGCAGCCCGCGGGGCAGTGACTGGCAGACCTGGTCTGCATCAATGTATTTATATGCGGCTACTTGTGTTGAAGAAAAGGCAACCCACTTCAAAAAACACAGTGACTCTTGAAAACCGGCTGTATGATCATCTCAATGAACCAATATCGCGCATCATGGTTTTGAGAAATCCAGACAAATTGCACTGATACCCCGGTTCGACCTCCCCTGCATTGTCATCTTTCCTTCAAAGTCCAGAGGGAGTTGTGTGTAGCGGTGCATGGTTGATTTATGGTTTGGTACAACAATATTCGCCGAACTGCCGATAGAAGCTACGGCCCATTATCAGATATGATAACCAATGCCCCGTTTCATACATTGTGTGGTAAAAAATGGCAGTTTGAAAGAGTACTGTCTTTCATCTGTATTGAAAAAGAATTGAAATCCGAAATTCGAATATCGAAAGACAAAACAAATTCAAATGACAAAATTCAATGACATAGATGGAAAACAACAGATCCATACCGAACTTGTTTTAAGTTTTGGATTTGACATTCGAATCTTCACGCCGTTTTATACATTTCGTCAACAAGGCACATTGCCAATATCGTGTACAGAACTTTTCATATATCTCATTAGAGGGGAAGGAATATGAAACCGAAAAACATCATTATTTTGGTCTTGATTACCCTTGTCGTTGTCTTCTTACTACAGAATACCCAAGTAGTGGAGGTACGGGTGTTTTTTTGGAAACTTTCCATGTCCAGGATTATCCTATTGTTCGGTACACTTCTCATAGGCTTGATAGCTGGGTGGGTTCTCAAAACTCTCACATCAAAAAGACCAAGATAGGATCGTCACGTGTTGTCCGCTTTGTCAGGTTTCTCATCATTGACCTTACCGGTGTTGAACTCCTGATCTTTATTATAAGACTCCTCCATTATTAAGTATTGCACTTTACTGTTGAATGAGACAAGAACGATTTTTAAGTCGCTTGTTAAAGCAAATAAAGTGAATGAGTTGAAAAGGGTGTCGGTCAATATTAACGATCAGACCTTTGTTTTTTGGCAGTCCAGAATGCTTCGTATTCAGAGTGTTAAAGTCCTGTCTTGGGAATTGTCTGTGCGCTCAGCAAGATTTAGTCGACTTGTAGGAGGGTGACCGAACGCAGAAAAATTTTTGAGTAAAAGTCCCTGACATTCAGAAACCAGAGGGGGTCGCCTCAGAGGGGCAAGCAAACGTGCAGGTCATGGTATAAAGCGAACAAAACAACCTTGTAATGACTGTTTTTCCTGGAAACTGGCAGAAAGTGTCGGGACAGAAAAGTGAATTTTGAGTCTTTTCAAATGAGGTGAAGACTGGTGCATGTCATGAAGAAACAAACAGAAGTAGCGAGACGGCTCGCCGATGTAAGGATGGCGGCATGCAAGTAAGGATACGTAGGGCAAATGTTGCAGGGAAAGTCTGTACGTAAGGGCCGGATTTTGGGGCTTGAAGTTCAACAAAAGGTTAAATTACTGCTCATTTTATTTGAGAGGAGGCCACAATGAACAGAGATATGGAAGCCATAATGAGCCCCATGTCCATAGCAGTTATCGGAGCCACAAATCGGCTGGGAAGTGTAGGGTCCGCTGTCTTTTGTAATATCTTGAATGCCGGGTACCAAGGTATACTCTACCCTGTCAACCCCAGGCTGAAATCCGTACATAGCGTGAAAGCCTATTCAAAAATCACGGATATCCCGGATGAAATAGATCTGGCCGTCATCATCGTTCCCGCTGAATCCGTACTTGGTGTTGTGGAAGAAGCATCTCAAAAGAATGTCAAAGGAGTAAGTGTCATCAGTGCGGGATTCAAGGAAATCGGGGGACATGGTGCGGAAATGGAGTCCCACCTCAAAGCCTATGTCAACCAACATGGTATTCGTCTCATAGGACCCAATTGTCTCGGTGTGATCAATACAAATGAGAAGGTGAAAATGAATGCCAGTTTTGCCACAAAGATGCCCAAGGCAGGGAATATTGCATTCATTTCTCAGTCGGGGGCTCTCTGTACGGCAGTTTTGGATTTTGCGGAAGGAAGGAACATCGGTTTTTCTAAGTTTGTGAGTTTCGGCAACAAGGCTGATATCAGTGAGATCGATCTCCTCTGTTATCTCAAAGACGACCCGGATACTGATGTGATCATCATGTATCTTGAGGATATCACTGATGGACGCGCTTTTCTCGACATTGCAAGAGAGATCACATGGGATGCACAAAAGCCCATGCTCGCAGTCAAGTCAGGCCGTTCTCCCGAAGGAGCAAAAGCTGCCGCTTCCCACACCGGTTCCCTTGCAGGGTCCGACATGGCCTATGATGCAATATTCAGTCAGAGCGGTATTCAGAGAGTGGAAGGGGTCAATGAGCTTTTCAATTATGCCGTTGCCTTCGCTCGACAACCGGTTCCAAGAGGTAACAGGATCGCAATTGTCACCAATGCCGGTGGACCGGGAATCATGGCCACAGATGCTGCAATACGCCACGGCCTGACATTATCAACCCTTTCGGAGTCAACCAAAGAGAAACTCAAAGATCATCTCCCTTCGACAGCAAATATTCATAATCCTATTGATGTTATTGGAGATGCCACACACGAGCGATATGAGGCAGCACTTCGAAACATACTGGCGGATAATGATGTCTATGGAGTGATCGTTATTCTCACTCCTCAGGCCATGACAAATGTTCTCGAGACGGCACAGATCGTGCCCCACGTGGCAGCACAAACCCATAAGCCCATTCTGTGTTGTTTCATGGGGATTGTGGATGTGTCCGAAGGCATTCAGCACCTGGAAGAGAATGGCATACCGAATTACCTTTTTCCGGAAGCAGGTGTCAGGGCTATGGCGGCAATGGTTCGTTTTGGCAATCTATTACGGCTTGATAAGCGGAAAGTAAGACGTGTCGCTGCGGACCGCGAGGCCGCAGCTCAAATTATAAAAAATCGGCTGGGGGAAAAAGGAGAACGGTATTATATGCCTGAAAAAGAGGCCAATGATATTCTTCAGTGCTATGGATTCCCTGTTCTCAAGAGCCAGCTCATAAAAAACGCCTCCCAAGTTGAAGAAGCTGCAAACGAAATAGGGTTTCCCCTGGCCATGAAGATATCTTCTCCTGACATTGTTCATAAGTTCGATGCAGGGGGGGTTCGACTGAAGATCAGGACACTTGATGAGGCTCGGTTGGCGTTCAATGAAATTATTGATAATGCAAAAAAATTCGCCCCTTCAGCAACTCTACAAGGAGTTCTGATGGAGAAGATGGCCCGGGGAGGCATTGAAGTCATATTAGGAGCAACAAGAGATCCTAAATTCGGTCCGATCTGCATGTTCGGTCTTGGTGGAACTTTCGTTGAGGCCATAAAAGATGTGACATTTCGTCTTGCCCCCATGTGGGAGGTCAGCGCAGAAATCATGATCAGATCCATTAAAGCTTACAAGATATTGCAGGGTGTCCGTGGAAATCCGCCTTCAGATATCGATGCAATAAAGGACTGTATTCTTCGTCTCTCCCAGATGGTGACGGACCATCCCCAGATAACTGAGTTGGACATTAATCCATTGATTGTCTATCCTGAAGGAGAAGGGTGCGTTGTGGCAGACAGCAGAATTCTTCTGACACGCGTCCAGGATTGAATATCAACCGAGTTGTAACGTCCCGATAAGCAATTTTGCAAGACCGAGGAAGCTGAGAAACCCGACCACATCGGTTACTGTGGTCAGGATGATTGAGGAGGATTGGGCGGGGTCCTGACCCATGGATTTCAGGGTAATCGGGATCAGAGCGCCAGATGCTCCTGCAATAACCATTGAGAAGACCATGGCACTGCCGATGATGAATGCTAGCCCAAGGGAGGACATCCACAGATAAACAAATACTGATGTGCTGACCGCAACGGCACAGCCATTGAAAAACCCTGCTGCAAGCTCTTTTCTCACCACCCGTAACCAGTGGCGTGTCCTTATTTCTCTGAGTGCAAGACCTCGCATGGTGACCGCCAGTGCCTGGGATCCGGTATTGCCGGACTGCCCTGCGACAACAGGTAAAAAAACCGCAAGAACGGTGATTTTACTTATGGTGCTTTCGAAAAGAGAGACCACGAATGCAGCAAGAAAAGCGGTCCCAAGATTGATTTCAAGCCAGGGAAGCCTTTTTCGGATGGCAAAGGATACCCGAGACAGGGCCCTTTCGTCTCTTCCTGCACCGAACATGACTTGAATATCTTCTGTGGCCTCTTGCTGAGCAGCGGCAACTAATGCATCATGCCGTATGATTCCCAGAAGCCTTCCGTCCAGATCCACAATAGGGAGACTGGCCAGCTTTTTCGTTTCCAGAAGGTTTACCACATCCTCTCGCGGTGCCATACTGTGAATACTCACAGGTTGATCGTGAGACAGTTCCCTGAGATGCTGATTTGGTTGAGCCATGGCTATCTCTTGAAGGGGAATAACGGCTTGAAGGTGCTTCTCTCCGTCAATGATGCAGATGTCTATGATTCGACGATTCCGAATTCTCCGAATGTGTTTTAATACATCATTCACTGTATGGTTCATCTGAAAAGTGGTTACATTGGGATCCATAAGATGTCCGGCGGAGTCCTGGGGATATGAAATGAGTTCTCGATATTCATTCGCCGACTTTAATGGAAGCTTGGAAATTAATGAATCCGTTGTCTCTTTGTCAAAGCGTGAAAGCAACCCTGCTCCCAGGGAAGCATCGATTCTCGTAAAGAGTTCGATAAAAAGAGCTTCTTCCATTTTTGGAATAATTTCAACGGCAATATCAGGATTCAATTTGATAATCACATCACATGCAATTGAAGAGGAGATTGAATGAATGAGGTCAAGGGTGTCTTCTTCAGGCATACTGTTTAAAAGATTTGCAGCTTCTTCGGGATATTGACTCAAGAATTCCGCAACAAGGTTGCGGGTCACCTTGGATGGGGGCTTTTTCATTTCGATTGTCTCCTTTTTAAATTTTTGAAAGCGGGATTTTGGGGTGTCGATGCAGCGGCAACACCTTTTGCGAAAGCGGAGATACCGATCCAGTAAAGCTCACCAAGGGCACTGCCCACATCAGCCCCTTCCTTTGAAAAGGAAGGACTGAAGACATCACTCTCCTGTTTACGGAGGGATATATGCTCTAACGCTCCCATAAAGATCCTTTGTTCATCGACCACGGGAAGGGAGTTGTAATATTGCCATCCATGATTGCTGAGGATCACCTTTTTGCTCATCCCGGGATGTAATTTCCATAAAATTTCACCAGTCATAGATGAGATGGGGTGCTGATGTGGAGCCGTAGTCAATTTATGAAGTGCCACATATCCAATAAGAATATTTTTTCGATTTAAAACATACACATGCTCAAGCACTTGTCCTGAATGCTTTCTGAGACGGTTCAATGCATCTTTTACAATTATATCGTCAGGCAGTGTAAAGACATGTGTGTCCATGATATAACCGGCGGTTCCTTCACGGTATCGGTTCATGCTCCGTAATTTGGCGGTCAGTTCATGAGGTGCGAATTCAAGAATCCTTTCCCGAACAGGTTTATCCATCCTTTGGAGAAGGAGAGATCCTGTCTTTAACGGCAGCCTTTCAATAATTCGTGCCGAGTCTTTCTCTTGCATCCCCTCTAAAAATTTTGCGCCGATCAATGAATCCATAGCACTTATGACATTGATCACTTGCGGGAGAGGAGTATCCTTTATAAAGAGCAGCATCTCTTCAACGGGAAACCTCTCAAGTACGCGCGCAGCATCATCAGGATGGTTCCTCATGAATTCATATGAAAGCATTTGATCGGGATACATCTCACTTCTCCTCTAAGAGACGAATGGAAATGGCTTCGGCAAATGTCTTGGCGGGAACCATTATCGTACCCTCCGCAGAGTCGAGTATGACCGCGGTTGGTGTAATCTGATCAATCTGTCCTTTCGTCTCATTGATTTTTATTGTCTGACCAATCTGATACGTCTTTTGCAAATAAAAAGATGCGAGAATATTGCTCACGGAAGTTCTGGCACCCAGTCCGAAGGCAAGAGCTGATCCGAATAATAAAGCGCTTGTCAGTATCATAATAAGACTCATCAGTAGTGTCATGTCAATGCCGATTTGCTCAAATCCGATAATAATGGTGATGAGTAGAAGGGTCACCTGTACTGTCCTTCCAAGGATATTTCCATAAGTTATTCCAGCCGAAGCAGCCGCCGTTGTGATGAAATCTCTTGCAATAATTCCGCCGATAAACCCGACAAAACCAATCAAAACTGCTGTTAGAACTCTTGGCAGATACCCGGTGAGACCACTGAGCCACGTGGTTACGACAGGCAGACCAAGGGTCTCAGTGGCCGCTGTCACAAAGAAGACGATGAGAATCCAGTAGAGAATACTGCTGAGCACTTTGGATATTGGTCTTTCTAAGAGAGACTGATTTACTCGGTCTTTGATTTTTTTGTTTGGTATAAGTCGGTACACATTATCGATAAGACGAGCCACAAGTGTTCTCACAAGCCTGGCGGCCACGAACCCCAATATTAAAATAACTACCGCCCCGAAGAGGTGAGGCAAGAACTCTATGATACTTTTTTTTAATTGGGAAAACAAACTTACCACATCCACAAGAAGTTGATTGTAGTCCATAACCCCTCTCCTTTCTTCATATTGAATTCAAACTTGGATTCAATTGATATCATACAACAGCAGCAACTCTGATAAATCAATTAGGATTCTGTTTGGAAAACCTCTTTCTCCACTTGAATCGACTCTTTCTAAAAGCTCCTCAGAAACGTGAAACTCTCAGTAAGTTTCTTTTATGTATACTCCTGAAGCAAAACCTCAGAGTCATTTGCTCAACTGTCACAGGAAACGAAAAACCGATCACTTAATTCCTGTGAGCGTCGGAATCAAATGTTTTTCAAAACGTTTCATGATTCGGATACCGGAATGAGTCCCCATGAAGAGAGAACTCGGGACTCTTCCATAACAGATTCAATAAGCTATAAGTCTTTATAATTGCCGGATATTTTTCGTCGTCCCAATTGGCTGAGCAAAAAAACAATCAGGCCCAGTACTGAAAAACGAAGTACCCCAAACCATGCGCTATCCCGAATGGGTGAAAACATGTCAATGAGAGTGCTGGCCCCGATTGCCATTGCATACGTTCCGATAGCGGTCCCAATAAAGACTGCGATAAAACTCATACTCCGACTCAGACCCACCAAACGCGAGACAATGATTCCTCCGATGGAACCGGTTCCAGGGAGAGGGAGAATCACAAACAATATGACGCCAAATATTGTCATCCTTCGTATCCAGTGGTGTTGTGATAATGTTGCCCGACCATTATCCTCCATGTTTTTCAATCCGACCCCGACCCATGGGAGTTTAAAGAGAAATTCAAGGTTTATCAAGAGAAAAAAGGCGATGCATGATTCTATTACCACCACCATCGCAGCAATACACATCGGAGAGAACATCGGCATACTTTGCATTAATGGAATAAGTATAACGAACTTTCCAGCGAGAAATGTTATTAATACAAGTCCGAAAAGATATCTAAAATCATTTTCTGAATACACAAAACGAATGGTTACAACAACTGAAAGAATAACCATCACAGGGATTAAACTGAAAAGTATCTTTTTCTGTTGCATAATCCACTTTCTGCGGTAAAGGGAAGCCAATGACTTCCATCATGTGGGTTTGAAGTTTGTTTGAATTGAGGATTACTCATTCTTATTAGATTTTTGCTTGGTACGAAATGTGAACCAATAGAATTCCATTTCATTGGCGAAATCACACGCTGGTCGCACGGTGGGGGCAGGTCACCGGGAAGAATGGGTCTTTCTGTGAGTTCCAGTTTAATCTCTTGTGTTTTCCTTTCTCGATAGACTTTCATATGGAGTTTATCCCCGACCCTCAAGGATTGTACGAACTTCAAGAATGACTTGGGATCGTTCAAATCATGCCCGTTTATTGCTGTAATGATATCTCCACCAAAAAGAAATTCCATACCGCCAATGGTGACCGGCAATCCACCGCTTTGAATACCTGCTTTGTCAGCAGGGCTTCCTGGTTCTACAGTTTCAACGAGAAACCCGTCTACAAGAGGCAAATTGAATATGGCACGAAGCTCTTTGCTGTTGATCAGTTTACCGTGAATTCCCAACCAGGGACGAATGACACGTCCATGATTGATTAACTGGGACAGCACATCCCTGGTTATATTTATGGGTATGGCAAAACCGATGTTTTCCGTTCCAACCAGTATGGATGTCGTGATCCCTATAACCTGTCCGCAACGATTCACCAGCGGACCTCCTGAATTTCCTGGATTAATGGCCGTGTCGGTTTGAATGAGTGGAAGGGTTAAACTCATTGGCGATGTGGGAAGAATCCTGTTGATTCCCGATATTACACCGCGCGTAAGGGTCTGTTCAAGTCCTATTGGATTGCCGATGGCGATCACTTCCTCGCCCACTTGGAGTGTATCTGAATCTCCAAAGCGCAACACAGGCAGTGGCGTTGGGGTTGAAATTCGAATGACGGCCAGGTCCAGTATGGGATCGGCTCCCAGAATCTGAGCTTCGTATACCATGCCGTCTTCTAGAGCAACCGTAATGGCTTGGCCCCGAAACACCACATGAGAGTTTGTCAGGATGAGGCCATCTTCTTGAATAACAAAACCAGAACCTATTGATGTCCTTACTCTATTGATGAGGGCAAAGGGGTCGATGGTAACCGCCGTTATGTATACAACGGAAGGTGATATTCGCTGAAACAACTCAGGGACGGGTATCGAGCAATCCGTTTCCGTTTTTCCCATTGCCGACTGTCCTTTCAGCAATATCATAAATGCGATGCAAAAAAATAAAATCAACCATTTTCTCATATATTGATCTCCTTTCAACCGATTACAGGGAGTCGTGTCTGAATAAAAACTAGATAGTGTCGTGCTCCATAAATTCTGCAGTAAAAAATGGCAATTTGAAAGAGGACTGTATTTCATCCTTCTTGAAGCAGCGTTGAAATCCAAAATTTGAATACCCAAGCATGAAACAAAATCAAATGACAAAAATGGGAAAACGACAGCGCCATATCAAGTTGGTAGAATTATGTACAAAACTTTTGATACATGATGATAGCGTCTCTTTGGAAACGGCCAATATCTATGTATTAATCTTTCTTTCTTTTTTTTCGTTAATGGTATCTTCCTGATGGGGAGGCAACATTTCCTTCAGTATGGAATCCCTTTCATCATCATTTGTTTCTCTGACTACCAGCCAATAGCCGATGCTCATAGCCAACACCACTGCCGCCGTTGCCAAGACATATATCGGCTGTATCTCTTTGAAATCCATTATGATTACCTTTCGGGCGATGGCCATAAGTGCCGTGGCCATGACAATCTTTACATGAATAACATCATCCCTGAGATAGATATTGATATTAATAAATATTTCAATGGCGATCAAGACCGCCATAAATGCTCCGAATGTGGCAAGAATGTCGCTTATGGTCAGCATCATAAAGGGTGGCGCTTTAAGTCTTTTATAGAGAACCCAGGCCACGTCGAGCACTCCCCATGCAATGGTCAATGTCATCATGACGGCCAACACGCGAACCGCATAGCGAATAACCTCTCTCAGTCGTCTGATCAATATGTCTTGCGGGTTATAAAGATCATCCATTTTTCGGGTCCTTTCTTTTTATACATGTATTTCAGAAGCTGTAAATATGTATCCACACCAAAACTTTGTGCAATTGATCAGAGAAGCATTTTATCATTGCGGCGATCCCACCGCAAGGATAAAAGGGATTTCATATGTGACAAAGGTATCATAAAGAATTTCGACCGATAGCAAATGACACAGTCGCTTTGCTCCAGAAACTTGCCTTTCACTTCAAGTTTCTTAGGAGGTAATATTTTCACTTTTTGAAAAGAGTCACGGGAAACGTCAATGTTTTATTGCATTTATCCGGCGAGTAAACAGGGAAGGGGGAAGTTTATTGAATATAAAAAACGATTCGCAGCGGACGAAAGTGAAGCCAACCCTTCAGTGAGTTCGGTTCGAAGTGTTTTTTACTTCAGATTCAGTGAGATACGGCCTTGCAGTAGGACAGAATCGTTCAGTTTAGGTATTAGTCTGTTTTAATCTCAATCTTGCAGGGTTTGGCCTTTGCCACTTTCGGCAAAACGAGTTTCAACACGCTGTCATTGAGGGTTGCGATGATCTTTCTTTAAAATTCTTCCACTCGTGGGGTAGGTCGAGTTCACAACCTGCCGCTGTTTGAAAGACCTCTTTACAGGATTGCACAAAAGAGTCTCTGCAGTATTGCGACAAAAATCACAAAAAAAAGTGCTTTTCAATGAATTGGATTTTGGCTATGATGAATATTGAATGATTAAAGGACCATTGAGAATCATTTATGGGCTTCCTGGCGTCGAATATGCTTTTTCATTAAGAAAAGGAGCGCGACTTTACATGAAGAGTGAAGGAAAGGTAAGGGTGGTCATAGAGAATGTAAACCCTGAAATAGACTGTGGTCGTTTTCCCGCCAAGAGAGTTGTGGGGCAAAAGGTATCCGTGAGTGCGGATATCTTCGTCGACGGTCATAGTGCTGCATCGGCTGTGCTCATGTATAAGGGGCCCCATGATTCGTGCTGGCAAGAAGCGCCCATGCGGTTTCAGGTCAACGATCAGTGGAACGGGGAATTTCACGTTGAAGAGGTGGGATCATATGTTTATACCATAGAGGGATGGGTCAATCATTTCAGGACATGGCTGAGAGACATCCGAAAAAAGATCGAGGCCCACCAGGATGTGGCGGTTGATCTGCTCGTGGGTGTGGGATATATTGAGGATGCTTTGAAGCGGGCAAAGGGAGAAGACGCAAAGAAGCTCAAGGCGTATGCAGATCTCTTACGCAGTGAGTCCGATCGAGAGAAAGCGATTGAATCTCTCTTTTCCGATGATCCGGCCAGGTTGATGGACAGGTATCCTGACAGAAGTCTTGCTGCTCGATACCCAAAAGAACTTCCTGTTGTTGTAGACAGGGAAAAAGCAATGTTCAGCACATGGTATGAATGTTTTCCCAGGTCATGCTCAAACGAACAGGGGAAACATGGGACATTCCGGGACTGCGAAAGACTTCTTCCTGAGCTTTCAAGGATGGGGTTTGATGTCCTGTACTTCCCTCCGATCCACCCCATAGGTGTAACAAAACGCAAGGGAAAGAATAATTCCCCCACATCACTCAGTGATGACGTGGGAAGTCCTTGGGCAATAGGCTCGAAAGAAGGGGGACACAAATCGGTCCACCCTCAACTCGGCACCATGGAAGACTTTGAACAGTTGGTGCGCAGGGCGAAAGATTTCAACATTGAGATCGCCATGGATCTGGCCTTTCAGTGTTCACCGGACCATCCGTATGTAAAAGAACATCCCGAATGGTTTCAATGGCGGCCGGACCGGACCGTCCAATACGCTGAAAACCCTCCTAAAAAATATGAAGATGTCCTTCCCCTCGATTTTGGAACGGGAAAATGGGGGGATCTGTGGGAAGAATTGAAGAGCATAGTGGTCTTCTGGATTCAAAAAGGCATTCGCATATTCAGGGTCGATAACCCCCATACCAAACCCTTCTCTTTCTGGGAGTGGCTCATTGCTGAAATCAAGAAAGATTGGCCGGATGTGATCTTCCTCTCCGAGGCATTCACCCGTCCGAAGGTGATGCGCCGTCTCGCCAAACTGGGATTCAGTCAGTCGTATACATACTTTACATGGAGGAATACGAAGCAGGAGTTTACAGAGTACCTTACGGAACTGACTCAGGCTGAACTCAAAGAATACATGAGACCCAATTTCTGGCCCAATACCCCCGACATACTCCCTGAACACCTCCAGTACGGGGGACGGCCTTCCTTTATCATGAGACTCATTCTGGCTGCGACCCTTTCATCCAATTACGGAGTATACGGCCCCGCCTTTGAACTGTGTATCAATGAAGCCGTGCCCGGGAAGGAAGAGTATCTCAACTCTGAGAAATATGAGATAAGGGCATGGGACTGGAATGCCCCGGGGAATCTTAAAGACTACATTGCACGTATCAATACGATACGGAGAGAGAATCCCGCTCTCCGGAGGATGTGGAACCTGAGATTTTATGATGTGGAGAACGATTGTTTTCTCTTCTATGGAAAGGCCACTGAAGACCTCGCCAACATCATTCTGGTCGTGATCACTCTGGACCCCGTCCATACACAATCGGGACGTGTCAGGGTTCCAATAGACGAGCTGGGAATAGAAGCCGGAAAACCGTATCTTGTGCATGATCTTTTGAGCGAAGACAAGTTCATATGGCACGGGGAGTGGAATTACATCGAACTCAATCCACAGGTTCTGCCCGGCCGGATCTTCCGTGTAAGGAAACGGATGAAGCGAGAGATGGATTTTGATTATTTCATGTGAGGAGGCTTTTTCATGTCCAAGATGGACGGGCATTTTCCGGAGAACCCTCTCTGGTACAAAGATGCGGTTATATATGAACTGCATGTCAAGGCATTCAAAGACAGCAACGGCGACGGTATCGGCGACTTTAAAGGACTTACTCAAAAGCTCGACTACCTTGAGGA
>JAXHSZ010000011.1:0-8959 GCA_034190725.1 Thermodesulfobacteriota bacterium | reverse complement strand
AAGACTTCATTGAAAGTTCCAATAGCCTCTTTCCACTTCCGGTTTTTGTATTCCTCCAGACCATGGTGAAACAGGTCAAGGATTTTCTTCATTTCTTCAGGGATACTTTCTCTGCCTATCAACTCGTAAATCTTCACAGGCAAATCTTTCCCTTTCACTCTTACGGAATCCAATTCTCTACAGATAAATTTCCCTTTGATCTTTTCATATGTAAACTCGCTTAACAGAATATTAGTATCGTACTGCTTGTTGGCTCCTTCCAGGCGGGAGCCAAGATTCACACTGTCTCCCATCACAGTATAATCAAACCTCTTTTGAGAACCCATGTTCCCTACTACCATTGGTCCTGTGCTTATTCCTATGCCGATGCTCAATCTGGGTGTCCCATCAGCTTCCCACTTGTCTTGAAGAGTCTTGAGTTCGTCTACCATATCCAGAGCAGTAGAACATGCCCTCAGAGCATTGTCCTCTTGATCGAGGGGAGCTCCGTAAACTGCCATGATAGCGTCTCCCATATATTTGTCAAGAAGGCCATCATATTTGAATACAATGTCCGTCATGGCGGTCAGATATTCATTGAGGAGTTTCACCAGTGCTTCGGGAGACAGTCTCTCTGAAATCCTTGTAAAACCTCTTATATCAGAGAATAAAACAGTGAGTTCCTTCTTTTCCCCACCAAGTTTCAGCTTTTGAGGATTCCTGAGCATCTCATTCACAACAGAAGCAGTTACATAGTAATTGAATGCTCCTTTTATTCTCTTCTTTTCACGCTCTTCCGTTACATACCGTAATACGGTCACCCCAATATAAACCGCAAGGAGTACTAGAAAAGGATACACAATGTTTATCCATATCCCTTGGTCAATGAAAAGATATCTATTCAACATAAAGAAGGCAAAAAAGAAAAATGCTGTAGCCATTGCCCCTGTAAAAGCTTTCAATTGAGGCAATGTAAAACCCAAGAGAAGTCCAAATCCAAGGATGATTCCAATGTCTATGACATTCGTCCATTCCGGACGGATCAGAAAACGTTGGTGGAGAATGTTATCGATGACATTGGCATGGATTTCCACGCCGGGATGCACTATGTTAAAGGGAGTGACCCTCATGTCATGAATCCCTTTCGCAGTAGCGCCCACAAGCACGATCTTATCTTTGAGCATATCCTTTGAGATATGACCATCCAGAATATCTGCTATTGAGTAATGGGGAAATGTCTTTGGAGGACCGTTATAGTTGATGAGCATCCTCCCAGCTTCGTCAGTGGGGATCAAAAGATTCCCCAACTGGACTCCCTCTATTCCATAATCTGCAACCCACAATGCCAGTATCGGAGATCCCAAATAAAGATGTAATATCCGCAAGGGCAAAGAAGGGAAATACATCCCTTTATACTGAACCACCATTTGGCTCCAGCGTATTGTCCCGTCCCTGTCCGGGAAGATATTGAAAAAGCCGCTGGCACGTGCAACCTGACCGATCCTATCAATGTTGCCTTCTACTGCATAGACCTCCTTTAAAGAGACACTTTTCGCTTTCTGTGATTGATACCTTACAGAAGGATACTTCGAAGAAGATATGCTTTCAAATCCAATATCGATCTGTTGTCTGTCCAGATGTTCCAGCCCCATTTCCGTCGTGTGTAAAAAGTATCCCAAAATCACCCTGTCGGATCGTTTTATTGACTCGGCAAATATTTTGTCATGATCGGTTTCTTTCTCTGCCATGGATATATATCGACTCAGTTCTTGATTGGAAAGCCCTAATTCAGCAATCTTTTGCTTCAATAAAACCAGTCTGTCCCCTATGAAATTCTCATCCGGTTCGGCAAATACGATATCAAAACCTATGGCCTTCACATCATAATCCGTTAAGATGTCTATTAGCCTTGCAATCTGCTTCCGGGGCCAGGGCCATCTTCCCAATGTATCCAGACTCTTCTCATCAATGGTTGCGATAACCACTTCATCTCCCGACTCTATTTGACCACGAGAAGCAAAACGCAGATCCAGGGCCTTCAACTCCATCAGATCAAGAAAGGAAAAACCCATTAAATAGATGAGAATCACAAGAATAGTAATAAGCAAACTTATTCTGAAACCACTCAGACTCATGGCTTTTGTATCAAACTCCTCAGTACACGCATTCTTAAATAGTGTCCGAACGAAAACTGTCTTTTTCGCCAATCTCTGCGTCAGATAAAAATTTTAATCCTCAAAATATTCAATATATTCCTGCGGTTAAAATTTTGATCTTCCTTGACCTTGACGAAAAATCCTAGTTTTCGTTCAGACACTAAATACGATAACGTATTAAGTTTAAAGTGCCTAAAGTTAAAATAACCATATTATTTTAGCCCTATGAGACAGAAACAACTGGTAACGCTTCAAAGGCAATTAAAATTTCAAAACTAAACTGTTACAACTCTTCTATTTTAGCTCATTTTTAACATCCACTCTGATTCTTGCCCTGTTTGCTTTATGGTAGTCTGCTCTAATCGAAGTTCCATAATACATGACTCATGCTCTGAAAACGTATTCTTTTACTTTAGTTCACTTTAGGCACTTCAAACTTTAGTCACTTTATGGTTCCCCGAATTCGAGGGGTCAACGATCGGAACTCAGACTTAAAATACGTGACCGTATTTACGAATTTAGATCACTTAGTGCTTCTTCTTTTGATTCTTTTCTGAATTCTCTTCCATTATCTCATTGACAGGAACCTTTATCTCTTTACCATCTTCCAACTCAATGGTAACCTTCTCTTCTATGATGTTTTGTCCTACAACTTTCCCCTTCCCCTGTGAAATGAGCACTCTCTCACCACACTTGGGCATGTCTTTCTTCAGGTCAACATATGTTTCATGTTCAAAGGTCAAGCAACACATTAACCTGCCGCAAACCCCTGAGATCTTTGCCGGATTTAAGGCCAGATTCTGATCTTTTGCAATCCTGACGGAAACCGGTTCGAAATCTTTCAGGAATGTGGAACAACAGAATTCTCTCCCACAATTGCCGATACCTCCCACTATTTTTGTTTCGTTTCTCACCCCTATTTGACGCATTTCTATCCTGATTCGGAATCTCTGGGCAAGCCTTTTTACCAACTCTCTGAAATCCACCCTGCTTTCAGCAGTAAAATAAAAAATGATCTTTGATCCATCAAAGAGATACTCCACTTTCACCAGTTTCATCGGCAGTCCGCATTTCTCTATCTCTTCAAGACCGATTTCGTATATTTCATTTTCCTTTTCCTTGTTTTTCACATCCAGATCAATGTCCTTCTGGTCTGCTATTCTCAGGATCTTCTTAAGAGGCCTGTCCAATGAGGATGCATCTTCCTTGTCTGGTGTCTTTGCAACGACTCCTAATCCCACTCCTCTTTCTGTCTCTACAACGACCTGATCATTCATCCTGACAACCAGATCTCCTGCGTCGAATATGTAGATTTTATCATTATTTCTGAACCTTACCCCTATTGTATTCACCATACCTCCTGTTCTTGTTCCATAATCACAGTGAAAAGCCTTTCCTACATGAGGATGGAGTTTCTGCTGATGCTCGTAAAAAACTATTCAATGCCCCATTGAAGAGTTTGAGAATTAAAATCTGCGTCTGATGCAGAGATTGTGGAAAACAGCTATTATGGATGGGCACTATGGAGTTGCCCGGGCTGAATTTTGACTGATCTTTGTCAGCATTACTTCCATTGTCAACCGTACATTGGAATTGCTCAGCAAGGCAGATTGAGCATCGTGTATTATCCTCAACTTTTCCATCAAGTCCACCACGGAAAACCTTTGAGACATCATTTTTATCTCGTCGGTAAAATCAAGATTTATCAATCTGTGAAGCGCACATCCTTCTTTAAAAACCAAAAGGTCTCGATACCATGTCTCAAACATATCAAGAATATGTATAAGTTCATCCCTCTCCTTTGACATCTCTTCTGCGAGTTTGAATGCGCTGTCGATGTCATTGGCTGGGAGGGCATTGATCTTCTTTATGAATTCTCTTTTATGATCGAGCGTTTCTGTTTCAGTAAGCTCATAAGCCCTCCCCAGGCTCCCCTTTGCTAAAGATGCGGCCCTCAAAGCGGTGTCATGATCCATCCCCTGTCTCTCTTTGATAACTTGGGCAATGAGACTGGTGGGAATCGGTTGAAATCTGAGCCTTTGACATCTTGAGCGAATCGTCGGCAGCAGCATATGGGGACTCGTTGTTATTAATATAAGTATTGTATCAGGGGTTGGCTCCTCAAGGGTCTTCAGCAGTGCATTCGATGCCGACAAATTCATCTTTTCCGCATCCTGTATGATACGTACCTTCTTCCTCCCCTCATATGACTTGTATTGGAGTGACCTCTGCAGTTCCCTGATCTGATTGATTTTGATAAAGCTGCCTTCAGGTTGAAGTAAGGCAATGTCAGGGTGGTTTCCTTGATCCGTTTTTTTGCATGATCGACACTCTTCGCATGCATCAGTTGTCTCAGTAAGACAGTTCAATGCCTTGGCCAGGGTGAATGCCGTAAGCAGCTTGCCTATACCTCTTTCTCCCAGGAAAAGATAGGCATGGGGTACCCGATCACCTTTCAGTGCCCTCTTTATTATCATGATTTGTCTATCTTGCCCAATAATATCCGCAAAAGACATTTTTGACCTTGAGTTACTGATAACTTCTCAATGCCTGACTTCTTGAAAAGTTAAGATGTATTCCTTTTGATTCTTGGATAGATGGCTTCACATATCTCTTTGTGAATCGTATTTATGTCTTTGGACCCGTCTATAACAATATATCTATTTTCCTCTGCTCTGGCAATCTCTAGATACCCTTCTCTTACCTTTTCGTGAAAGATCTTTTCTTCCCTCTCAAATCGATCCTCCCTTGGATGATTCGTTCTTGAGTGTATTCTCTTCATCGCCCTCGTCAGACCCACATCCACATGGCAATCGAGAAGAATTGTCACATCCGGTTTCAAACCGGAAGAAGCCATTTGGTTCAACTGCTTTACAGATTTCAAATCGATCCCTCTCGCATATGCCTGATACGCAACAGTGGCATCGCTGAATCGATCACACAGCACGATCTTCTTGTTCATGAGAGCAGGTTTGATCACCTCATCCACATGCTGAGCCCGACAGGCCATAATCAAGAATAACTCAGCCATAGGCTTCATTCCTGAATTTTGAGAGGACAACAATATCTCTCTTACCTTCTCACCTATCCCAGTACCGCCCGGTTCTCTGGTAACCACACGAGAAAGCCCTTTTGTATCAAGAAAATCAGCTAATAAGTCAATCTGCGTAGACTTTCCACAGCCTTCTATCCCCTCAAATGTGATGAACATACCTTGAAACTCTATTTCCTTGGCTTTACGTTTTCCCTGGTCCATTTTACAGCATCCTCAATCTTGGTTCCAGGATGAAAGATCGCCTTGATCCCGACCTCATTGAGTGCAGGAATGTCTTCATCGGGGATGATGCCTCCCCCAAAGACGATGATATCACTCGCTCCCTTCTCCGCCAAGAGTCTTGTCACTTCCGGAAACAGATGCGTGTGTGCTCCCGCAAGACTACTCAGTCCAACAGCATCCACATCTTCCTGAACTGCTGCATTCACGATCTGCTCAGGGGTCTGATGGAGGCCCGTGTAGATTACCTCAAAGCCGGCATCCCTGAGCCCTCTAGCAATTATCTTTGCACCCCTGTCATGCCCGTCCAATCCAGGCTTCGCAATCAGTATTCTCACCTTGTCAAAAGAATCCATTTTTCCTCCAGTCCATATCTCGACAGCGCAAGTTTTTGACCATACGTCTTTGAATCATAACAGTTTAGCAAATGACCCCGGCGTTTTGGTTCATGGTTATAAATTCTGAGTTGTCAATGCATTCTTTCTTGAATCCGAAACCAGACACCTGAAATCTATGAACCCTGAATCCGTGAACTATTATGATTATTCAACTCACAGAGATTGCTTATCTAGTGTCTGAACGAAAACTAGAATTTTTCGTCAAGGTCAAGGAAGATCATAATTTTAACCGCAGGAATATATTGAATATTTTGAGGATTATAATTTATATCTGACGCAGCGATTGGCGAAAAAGACAGTTTTCGTTCGGACACTATCTAGATAACAGTGCGGGATCGCATTGTGGTGTTAAAACATTCCCGGATCACGATACACCCCAAAGACATCTCTATACACGTCACATATCTCTTGCAAAGTGGCATATTCCTTCACCGCATCGATTAAATACGGCATCACATTCTCATTGCCCTTACAAGCGTTCTTTATTCTGTCCAAGCAGGCCGATACTTTATCATTGTCCCGATTTGCCTTGATCTCCCCGGTTCTGAGTATCTGCTCTTTTTCCAACTCAGGTGGTATTTTCAATGTTTCAATAGGTATTTCCTCTTCCAAGATGTACTTATTCATACCGACCACTGTCTTTTCCTGTACATCAATTTGTTGTTGATAATGATACGCAGCCCTGGCTATCTCATTTTGCGGATAACCCCTCTCAATTGCTTCGATAATCCCTCCCATCTCATCGATCTTGTTGATATAGGCCATGGCTTCTTCTTCCATCCTGTCCGTCAGAGCTTCAACAAAATACGAACCTCCGAGAGGATCGATGGTATTGGCTACTCCCGTCTCTTCGGCAATGATCTGCTGGGTTCGAAGGGCTATGGTTACGGACTCTTCACTCGGTAATGCCAATACTTCATCGAGTGAGTTGGTATGCAATGATTGTGTTCCCCCAAGAACCGCCGCCAAAGCTTCAAAGGCGGTTCTCACCACATTATTATATGGTTGTTGGGCCGTAAGAGAGCATCCTGCAGTTTGGGTATGAAACCGCATGAGCCATGAACGTGGATTTTTCGCTCCGAACCTCTCCCTCATTACCCTGGCCCATATCCTTCTGGCAGCACGGTACTTTGCTATCTCCTCGAAGAAATCGATATGTGCATTGAAGAAAAAGGAAAGCCTTGGAGCAAAACTGTCCACAGGGAGCCCCCTCTCTATTGCCGCCTCCACATAGCCTATTCCATCGGCAAGAGTAAAGGCCAACTCCTGAACGGCTGTTGATCCTGCTTCTCTTATATGGTATCCACTGATACTTATGGTATTCCAGCGGGGAACCTCTTTTGTACAATACTCTATGGTATCCACAATAAGCCGTACCGAAGGTTTGGGAGGACACATAAAGGTCTTCTGAGCAATAAATTCCTTCAACATATCATTCTGGATGGTTCCACCGATCTGTTTCTTGCTCACTCCCTGCTTTTCAGCCACTGCAATATACATGGCAAGGAGGATAGACGCAGGCGGATTAATTGTCATAGACGTTGTTACCTTATCCAGGGGAATGCCATTAAAGAGAATTTCCATATCCTTTAAAGTATCGATGGCCACACCGCATTTGCCCACCTCCCCCACAGACATGGGAAAATCGGAATCATACCCCATGAGTGTGGGCATGTGAAATGCCACGCTTAAGCCCGTCTGCCCCTGGGACAGCAGATAATGATACCTCTTGTTGGTATCTTCCGCAGAGCCGAATCCTGCAAACATCCTCATCGTCCATGTCCTTCCTCTGTACATGGACGGCTGAACCCCCCTTGTGAAGGGATAACTCCCAGGAAAGCCCACATCTCTTTGAAACTCAAACTTTTGGAGGTCTTCAGGAGTATACAGCCTGTTTATCTCCATATCGGATACTGTGGAGAATTTCTCCTTTATTTCAGATCTCTTACTGAGCGTTTCTCTGAGATCTGCTTTCCACTGCTCCTTTCCTTCTTTTATTTCTTTCTTACTCTTATCAGTAAACATCCTATGCCTCCTTCACTTCGCCTTGGGCATCGCATCTCTATGACTCTTCAAGTTCCCGTCATTTATATGCAGGCTCAACTCCTCTGAGACCTTATCTCGGTCCACTATGATGACATCTCCTGTCCTCCTCAGCTTGAGTTCCACTTTATTTTCTTTCAGGGTTCTCTTGCTCACGGTCAAACGAAAAGGGATTCCCAAAAGGTCGGCATCTTTAAACTTGACCCCCGGACTCTCATCTCTGTCATCGATAATGACATCATACTTCTTCTCATTCAGGGAGTGGTAAAGACTTTTGGAAACCTCCTTCACCTCTTGCTGATGCATATTAACCGGTAAAATCAATACATCAAATGGAGCCAAAGGCAGAGGAAAAATGATGCCGTTCTCATCATGATTCTGTTCAATGGCCGCAGCTACAGTCCTCCCGACTCCGATGCCATAACATCCCATAACAATCAAACGTTCTTTTCCCTGGGCGTCCAGGTATGTTGCTCCAAGGGCTTCACTGTATTTCGTACCCAGCTTGAAGATATGTCCCACCTCAATGCCCCTTCTGAAGTTGAGTTTGCCATTACACCTGGGACATGAGTCTTCTTCTGTAACAGCCCTGAGATCTGCAAAAGTATCCACGGTAAAATCCCGAAGATTCACTCCCACAATGTGAGTGTCTTCCTTGTTCCCTCCGGTCACAAAATCAGACATCAATTGAACGGCATTATCAGCCACTGTCTTTATACGTAAATCTATGGGGCCGGCAAATCCTCTTGGAGCATGTGTTATCCTTCGAATGACTTCGTCCCCGGCAAGGACAAGCTCACTGCAACCCATGAGGTTTCTCACCTTTGTCTCATTTACCTCGTGGTCTCCTCGAACCAGAACAGCAATGGGTTCTTTGTCCGTTTCATAGAGAAGGGTCTTTACCAGATTTTCTGGGCTGACCTGTAAGAAACCAGTGACCTCTTCCACAGTCTTCATTCCCGGTGTAGAAACCTCTTGGATCCCTTTCCGATCTGACGACCCTTCCTTTTTCACGTTCGTTTTTGGGGTGACTATCTCAGCCTTTTCAACATTTGCCGCATAATTACACACTTCGCAGCTTACAATTGCATCCTCCCCAGAGTCCGCAA
>JAXHSZ010000109.1:0-4648 GCA_034190725.1 Thermodesulfobacteriota bacterium | reverse complement strand
CTGGAGCTGCCTGAAGGTCTGTCCCCTCTGTACACGCCACCATGAGTAGCAATATAGACTGTTAAAGTGCCGGAAATAGTACTACCGTCGATGGATGTAACCATCTCATTATCAAGATTGGTGCCTGTGGATGGTTTCCAGAAACCGTTTGTTGAGCATATGGAAAGCCGCCATCGAAGCCCTGTTTCGGAACTTGTGTCACTCCCGACACCGGCCCACACTTCATTGTCCGTAACCCACAATGTATTCACAGGGATACCACTGAAATCAGTACCGCCTGATTTCTTGTCTAACGTCCAGGAACCACCTCCGTCATCACTGTAATATACACCTCCATCAGTGCCTGTCTCCCAATTGTAAGCAGCCATATAGATCCTGCTGCACGAGGAAGGAACAAAGGCAATGGAAGTGATTGTACAATGGTCCGGTCGTGTGGAACCAAAAACCGAAGGATGATTCTCTGTCCGAAATACATTTGACCAGGTTGGTGATGTGGACGTTCCATTGGTCGTCTTATAAACTGCTCCTCCGTTATTTCCTGCAAAAACAGTGGCCGGGTCTGTTGGATCTAACCTCACCACATGAAAAGGAGCGCCATCGTCGAGGGGGTAGATGGGGAATATCCAATCGGATGGGGATGCCGTAGATGTCGGGTCCGTTGGATCAAAATGGAGAGCCCTTCCGATACCGCTCTTGGCTGCTACCCAAAGTTCTTTGGATGTGGGGGAATACTCATAAAAATCCATATCATTTAGGATCACCCCTTCCATCCCATCATTATTCCCTATTTCAGAACCGGCTGTCCACCCGGTTCCGGTTGCATGATTCATCTGCCCAAGTCCCCAATCGGTTCCCAAATAGAGAATAGTCGAATCAACAGGGTCCACTTCCAGTGCTCCGTCATTTGGATGGGTCATGACTGTGGAAGTACCTACTGTAGATGAGAGATTTGGAGAATGCGACCAGGTAGTGGCCCAGGAAACACTCTTCTCCAGCACCGAAGCTCCTGTGAATACTCTGTTGTTATCAAATTTAATATACTGTGGATAACCACCAGGGAAATTGTCTGATCCTGAACTTTCAAAATCCCATGAAGAAGCCCATGTCCCCCCCCTGTCATCTGATCTGTAGACCTGAGGATTTACAGAGCTTCCCGCAATAAATAGGGTATTCACGTCGCCGGGATCAACACCCACAAGATGAGCTTCAAAAGAACTGCCGGAAGCGCTACTGGACGGCAAATATGGAGTGAGATCCGTTGTTGTCGGTGGGGATGTGGAAAGATCCACGTCATCGAACTGAACAAGGGACCCACCGGACATCCCCATAACAAACAGAGTATATGCATCATAAACAGCCACAGAGGTGATCTCAATGCCGGAACCTGCTGAATAAATGAGAGAAAAGGAATCAGCATAGCCGCTTGTGTTTCTATATATATCGCCGTCCCTCGTGCCCACATATATCCCTGAAGAATGGCCCACCAGTACGGAAGGATTTGAGATGGCAGTAACGATAGAACTCCATGAACCGGAACCGCCGCCGCTGTCACTCACGTACACACCGGAGCCAGAAGATGTATCTATAATCGCATAGATATCATCTTCATACCCACTATTCAGATTTGCCTCAATCTGTTGTCCCTTTCCTACGATCAACGGATACGCTACTGAGTCCCACTGGGAGCTGCCGGAATTCCATTTGTAGATGCCCTGAATGCTGTCGATGGCAATAAGTATCTCAGAAGTGCCGGAGTTGTCATAGGCAGCAATATCATGGACTTGTGCACCGAAGACTCCCATATTCACCTTATCAACGGCTGAATGAGATGTTCCGGTTACAATAATGATGCATAATAAAACAAAAAACAACACATTCCCATTCATAAGTCTACCTTTCATTTCCATACCTCCTTTTTAAGTCAGCGATTATTAAAAACTTTAAATTTATGTAACTGGTCACAGGTTTCAGGTGTCCGGTTTCAGGTTCAAGAAAGAACGTGGTGACAACTGAGAACTGTGTGTATGGAGAAGACCTTGAGGTCTAAAAAAGCTATGATACTCGAACGAAAAGTGCATTTCCTGTGTTTTAATTATTGAAATGTTACGACGCTGTTAAAATAAGGCCATCCAGGAATGAAATATTTTATACATGGGAGAGGAGGACAAAGATTCTAATCGGAGGAATACATCTCGTAGGAATGAATTGTTAAATGCCTTTGCATCTGAGCCTTGTGTAGAGATTGAGGAGGAAAATAACCATTGGCGGAGGATACTAAATAGCCCTTAATTAATAATTAATTCAGGCAAATTGATGTTTCGATTGATTACATCTTTATAAAAAGCTTCTTCCAATCTTCCAAAACCTTTATCGGACAAAACCAAAGAAACTTTAAAAAATAATGTAGAAATAATGTAGGGACAACCCCCATATTTTGAGTTGACTTTTTCCGAAAACTCACATAGAATTGATTCATGCCGAGAATACCAAGGATAATAATCCAAGATTACCCACATCATGTGACTCAAAGAGGCACCAATAGATCTGAGATATTCTCAGACAATGAAGACAGAGAGTTTTTCCTTTCCACTGTAAAGGACTATTCCAACAGGACAAGGATAAAAGTCTGGGCATACTGTCTTATGGGAAACCACTTCCACCTTCTTCTTGTTCCGGGCAGCCCTGACGGACTTGCCAAATTCCTTCACGGAACCTCCTTCAGATATGCGCAATACTTCAACAGAAAATATGAAAGAAGTGGTCGACTCTGGCAGAATCGATATTTTTCGTGTCCGGTTGACACTGATGAATACTTATGGTCTGTGGTCAGATACATTGAAAGGAATCCCATACGATCAAAGTTGGTGGCAAAGGCTGAAACCTGGGATTGGTCAAGTGCAAAAGCACATCTAAAGGGGGAGAAGGATCAGTTTTTAAGTCGCCCTGATTGGTTGACTCAAGAGCAAAGAGGCGATTACATTAGCTTCTTCAACAGGGAGGGTAATGATAGCCCTATACGGAAGGCTACTTCAACGGGTAGACCCCTTGGTGGTTCCAACTTTACGCAGAAAATAGGAAGAATGTTAGGCAGAGATCTCACGCCGAAAAAAGGTGGGAGACCCAAGAAGGGAGTTTTGTAGCTTCTCTGGTTTGAAAACAAAATGCTGGTGTTGCAAAAACCACGAGGCTGGAACAGTAAGACGGAACCATGGAAAAAGAGAGAATACAAAAAAGGCTGAGCAGGATATTAGATATTGCTCCGGACTTGAAAGAAATCCTTATCTTGTCCGATCCGATAGAAATAAAGAGACAGAAAATCAAAGATTTCCTGTCAGATATGCTGATGGCCACATTTGATGACAACCCAACTATCCCTCCCCTGGAATGGGTATTGACTCGCGATGCGATTCGAGTCTTCAGGAATATTGTATCTTCCAGAAGTGAAAGGCTTTCCGGTTACAGCTTTCTTATGTATATTGATGATCTCTTGCACAAGGAGGACCTTCGATCCGTTGAAAGACCAAGTCCGGGTTTCTTCGCCGAACTTGAACACTTGCTCAAAGGAATAATGGGAAAGACAGAAGTCTACCCTAAAAATATCCCCGCTTTTCTGAAAAACAAAGGAACAAAAGCGGCAAGGCTCCGATCTGCAGACCTCTCAAAAATGGCCAGAACAGCAGACAGATTCATGGATCGTTATCAAAGCGGTCTGGATGATGAGGTTATTCGCAAGCGAAGTATTAATAAGACAAGGATACTGAACTGCTTCGGTGCCACGGAGTTTGAATGGGACAGCTGGAAATGGCATACAAAAAACATTATAAGGGATGTGAATGCTCTCAAATCTCTTGTGGCGTTAACAGAAGAGGAGTATAAGGCTGTTGAACTTGCCAAAGAGTATAAGATACCCTTTGGTATCACCCCATATTACCTCTCACTGATGGACAACGGAGTAGACCAAAGGATGGACCATGCAGTCCGTGCACAGGTGATCCCGACACTCCATTATGTAAAACAAATAAAACACCATAAAGAGCAATCAGCATCTTCAATGGATTTCATGCTGGAAAGGGATACATCTCCCATTGAAGGAATAACCAGAAGATACCCTATGATCGTTATCCTGAAACCGATCATGACATGTCCGCAGATATGCGTCTATTGCCAGCGAAACTGGGAGATAGAAGATGTATATTCGAAAAATGCAGTATTGTCGAAAAAAAAGCTTAAAAATGCAATACAGTGGATAGCAAGCACACCGGAGATCATCGAAGTGCTCATTACAGGCGGAGATCCATTATTACTGTCCGACAAAAGAATCGAAAATCTGCTGTTCAAACTGTCAAAAATAGAGCGTATTGAAAGGATCAGGATTGGAACACGGACTCCGGCGACCCTTCCCCAGAGAGTGACTGACTCACTGGTGAGAAGCATCAATCACTTCCATAATCCGGGCAAGAGAGAGATTATTATCATCACCCATTTCGAACACCCCTATGAAATTACACCGCAGGCTATGGAAGCGGTTCAAAGGTTCCGGCGCTTTGGTATGGAAGTGTATAACCAACTCGTTTATACTTTTTATAATTCCAAGAAGTTTGAGGCAGCAGCTTTACGTCGGAAACTTCGTCTTATCGGTGTTACACCG
>JAXHSZ010000108.1:0-4431 GCA_034190725.1 Thermodesulfobacteriota bacterium | reverse complement strand
AGCGTCAAGGGCACCAAAGCTTACTTCGCCCCTCTCATCCAATCAGTAATGGCGACAAAGACCTTTTTATCGAGGTCGGGTTTGAATATCCTTGCACAATCCAGCCCCTTGTGATCGTTAGGACTGTAGGAAATGGGGCCTGTTAGCCCTCCTGTATCAAGGTTCTTCATACCCTCAAGGGCATCTCTCAATCGCTCCGGTGTCAGGTCTCTTCCTGCATTTGTGAGCCCCTCCGTCAGGACCATCCCGCCAACCCATCCCATGCATAAACCCCTGCTCTTCATGGGAATCTTATTATAGTATTTCATCATCGCCTTTCTGACTTTTTCGGCCCCGGGGCAATTGTCATACCAGGAAGTATATTGAGAAGCACCGATGTAATCTTTGGCTGCGGTACCACCTGTTTCAATAATGTCCTCAGTTGTCGTTACCGTGGTTCCATAATATCTTGCATGAAAACCTAATTTCACAGCTGATCGTAATAATATAACCGCTGTAAAAGCCGGGGCCTGAATGATAACATGCCGTACTTTTGCCCTCTGGAGGTTTAATACTTGAGTTGTGGCATCGAGAGCCCCTATATTAAGAATCTCCTTATGGAGCTTGACATCACGACGTTTTGTTTCTTCTTCGGCAGCTCTCAAGGCGGCCAGACCCACTTCCATATCAGGATAAACCAGGGCAATATGAGATTCTTTGATCTCTTTGAACAGATATTGAAAGACAACATGGATATCATCTTCATACTGGCCATTGCATGTAAATACATACTTCTGGATGGGGAGAATCATTCTATCCGAGGGACTGTAGCTGATGGTTGGAATCCCTCTTTTATGAATTTGACCGAGAAGGGCAAAAGCGCTTGAAGACGACAGAGGTCCCTGAAGAGCAAGGATCTCATCTTTGAATACCAATTTTTTAAATGCAGCCACAGCATGGGGGATGACGTATCGGTCATCTTCTATAAGTAAATTGATCTTTCTTCCGTGAATGCCTCCTTTGTCATTTATATATCTGAATTGAGTCTTGAGACCGGTGAGAATCGGCCTTGAGATATCAGTGGCTGTCGGACCTGTCATGTCAGCTATTAAACCGATCTTTATGGTATCATCGGTAACTCCCCTCACTTCCCCAGAGTGGCCGGCAGAAGTGACAGAAAAGACTAAGGCAACGGCCAAGAAGCTGATACCCATTAATCGACAAAAGATTGTAAATAACTTTCTCTTCATAATATCCTCTCCCTTCTTTTATGAACGGTTGTCTCAACCTCTATACACAATTGGGGGACAACACATGCAATAAGTGAGAATCGGAACCCTCAGTACAGATACCCTGCCGAAACCCATTGAGGGCTTGTGTAGAAATAATGTACCATTTTTCAACTCGTCTTCAGACTATCTTTGCCTACCCATCAATCGTAAAATAATTAACATATTTAAATAGTTACCAATTTATACTCCCTTGTTCCTAATCCAATCTCCTCTCCATATGCCAATTGCACTGTCCAGTCTATCTTCGGATACACTCCTCTGAACTTATCTCCCCCCGGATCAAAGTTACTCTTTAATACGGAGTTTCTATTGCCTGCCTGTTGATTCACCAGATCCACAGATGCCTGATCAATGGCTATGGGATCAATGGAGGCAACAATACCAACGTCCGGAACAATGGGCACATCCGAACAAGGATAACAGTCACATGCCGGGCTCACGTCGGTGATGAAATTCATGAAAACAGACCTCTCTTCTTTACCCTTTAAAACACCCAGAGTATACTCCACCATCTTCTTCTGAAATGATGCTCCCATTTCATTCCACTTGGCCTGAATCGCCCCTTGTTTGCAGATCAAAAAACACTCACCGCAGCCGATACATTTTTTGGAGTCGATCTTTGCTTTCTCATCAACAAGGGATATGGCCTCTTGAGCACACCAATCCACACAATCCCCGCATCCAATACACTGTTTCTTTTTAATGAAAGGACTGACGCTTGAATGCTGTTGAAGCTTACCCACCCTGGAACCACATCCCATACCCAGGTTCTTTATGGTTCCCCCGAAACCGGAAAGTTCGTGTCCTTTGAAATGGGCAACACTGATAATGCTGTCGCTGTGAAATATCTCTTTTCCTATACTCACGTGTTTGAACATCTCTTTGTCGATCTTTACTTTAACGGCGCTGCCCCCTTTGAGCCCGTCACCGATTATCAAGGGCGCGCCCACCACTGCATAGTCAAAACCGTTTTCAATGCCCGTTACAATATGGGAAACAGCATTCCCCCTCTCCCCTCCGTAGAGGGTCGTACAATCAGTAAGAAAGGGCCTGCCCCCGTGCTCCTTGATCTTTTCCACTATTTTTCTTATGAATATAGGTCTTACATACGCAGTGGTTCCTTTCTCACCAAAATGGAGTTTGACTGCAACAAGACTGTCCTTCTTCATCCTGGACTCGAGATCCACTCTGTCCAATAAGGAATTTAATTTGAAAAAAAGGTTTTTTTTCGGTGTTACCTTTAAGTCCGTATAAAAAACCTCGCTGGCCATAATACCCTCCCTTTAATTATTTTGACCTGAACGATTACGCAGGATTTTGATAAAACAGAATTGGTTCAGGCAAAGTCATTATCACTGCAATCCAAACTCACCAACACCCAATAGTAAAAACGTAACCATATACTCCTTTTCTCTCCTGTCTTCTTCCTCAATGGCCAGATCTGAATAGGTGACTCTTACGCCCCAACACTGTGATGTATATTCTAACCCGAAGACTGTTTCCAAGGACTTGTTATCCATCTCAGAGTGTATACTCCGGATATTGAAATCAAGAGAATCCACAACTTTAATTGTCAGGTTGGTATGTATCTCTTCCAGTATCTCCTCTGTAAACCTGTACTCAAGACCAAGGGAATCTCCCCGTTTGTCTTTTAAACCCATCAATACGTTGTATGTTGTAAAACGATCCTCATAGGTATCGTATGCCCCATCCAGTTCCATTGAGATATATGCATTCGGATAAATATCCAGTTCTCCATATAGGGGAGATAAAGGACGACGAGAATCGGAAGACGATTCCAAACTCCTGCGGGCCTCGATAAAATCATACGTTTGACTGAGTTTGAATCGGGCAAACTTGTGGTAATAGGCTGTATCTGTTATACCATTTAACTTTCCTATGAGTTCATTGGTAAGGGAGTAGGTAATGGAGCTATTTTCGTTGATCCTATCCTGAGAATTGAATTCGGGAAGGTCATCCTGATTCACATCGGGTATATATGTATACTCAACTTCCGGCCTGACGGAGTGTTTCAATTTGTTCAATCTCTCTCCATCCGGTTGGAATATCCTCTGAAACGTCTCGGACAATTCCAGTCTTACATCATATATCTCCCGTGTATGAATTCTTTCTTCCCCTTCGTCTGAATTGTAAGCAGTCTCTCTCATCCCAACCTTCGACCCCACTTCAAAATAATCCGTATGAAAAGTATAGAGAATCTCAGGATAAATATCTACTCTCTCCCCTGTTGTTCCTTCTTCTCTCCAAAAGCTGTCAAAAGTGGAGGTCATGCTGTAAAATAAAGGAGTATTGAAAATACTCCGTTTTGAACCGACAAATTCAATCCTGGGAAGTCTTTGCAATGTATAATCGTTGTCTTCCGTCAGGTCCTCTGTATATCTCAATTCGGAATTGAGGCTGAATCCCTCCCAGACCTTGGCGATAAAAACTGTGGATTCCTCTTTTTCCTGTGACCGATCATAGGTTGTTTTACCAAAATCCCTATAAAAATCTCTATCACTCACATGAGAGAAATCTGCTTTCACGGCAAAAGACGGGTCGAAATAATGTTCATATCGTCCATCAACTCGCCATCTGTCAGGATCACTGATGATATCTTCATCTGTTCTTTCTGCCTCCCATTCCCTGTAACTCTCAATCTCGTGCATGTGATATAAATGCAAATTCAACGAGCTGTGGCTGCTGAAGACATGGCGATACTCAATCTCCTCTCCAACCCCTCTTTTACTCCTGTAATCCAGAGAGAATGTGGCGTCTACATTTTTTGCCACAGCCCAGTAAAAAGGTATCTTCATCTCCCCCCCTTCGCTATCGGAGTATCCAACGGTTGGAACTAAAAAACCTGTCTGCCTTTTAGCCTTTGCAGGATAGATCATGTAAGGGAAATAGAGTACAGGGATGTCTTTCAAATAGAACGCCACATGCTTTGCTGTGGCATACCCCTCTAAGGTAACACGTATCTCTTTGCCGGTAAATTTCCATGGGGGAGAAGGATCGTCACATGTAGTGAATGAACCATCGATGATCCGATATGTATCCTTCCCCAGTTTTTCAATCTTATTACCGGTGATGTGGAAGTTATCCTCCTCAAAAAACAGAGTTCCATCATAAATAACGCCGGTTTCAACATCCAGGTTCA
>JAXHSZ010000107.1:0-8922 GCA_034190725.1 Thermodesulfobacteriota bacterium | reverse complement strand
AATACTTTTTCATATGTCTCACCTCTAATTTCTTGACAATAACCATATAAGAAACTAAGATATCAGTTTAATATTTTTAGAATATATTTGCTTTCCGAAAAGAGTCACATAGTCAGCAATCAAATTTTAATCCGTGTAAAACTCACATCTCTTCTTTCTTGACGCTCACTCAGACGCTCAGCCAGTACACGCACTAAAATTTGACCGCCGTTGAAGCTTGTTAATAGCTTCCCATTTCATAACACGAAATGAGTACATATTTATTATTATGAGTGTGTTTGAAAAGTCAGGATCTTTGTATCAAGAACTGTTTGTGACCAACAGCAACCATCTCTCGCAGGAATAGCGAATAGCCAAAGTCGCATACAAACAGTTTTTGAGATTTTTCATGGTTTTTTTAAACAGCCTCTGAGAGGGAACAGGTTGAGTTACTTTTTGTGTGTCTTGGGCCTTGTATTAATAATCGAAGGATTGCCGTATTTTGCATTCCCTGAAACATTCAAAAAAATCGTGAAGAAGCTTCCGGATGTTCCTGACAATGTGCTCAGGTTGTTTGGCTTTATTGCCATGTGTGTCGGTCTTCTCTTTATTTATATTTCAAGGGGAGGAAACGAGTGAGTGTTTATCCAGAAATGAGATACTCATTGTTGTAAGATCAAGGAAGACAAAGATTTTAAACGCATAAATACATTGGGATATGTAGGGTTTGACTAGGCTGAATGAATTTGATTATGAACTGCCTGAACGATTGATTGCCCAGTACCCCATGGAGAAGAGGGATGATTCTCGACTCCTGGTTGTAAACAGGGAAAAAAGCAATTTTGAACACAGGAAATTTAATGACATATTAGATCTGATCTCGGAAAGGGATGTACTGGTTATAAATGACACCAAGGTAATTCCTGCGAGACTCTTCGGGAAGAAAGAGAGCGGAGGAAAGGCTGAAGTCTTGATTCTCAGACGGTTACCGTCTTCAGAACCTGAGTATACTGGAGAATCAAACGTTTGGCAATGCCTGATCAAGTCATCAAAAAGACCAAAAGACGGTTCCATCATCACATTTAGTGAGTGTTTAGAAGGGGAGGTGATCCAGGAGAGTGAAGACGGGAAGTACGTGATGCGGTTTCGCTCAGACGGAGATTTTCACACTGTACTCGATAAAATTGGAACAACGCCTTTGCCGCCGTATATCAAGCGAAACAGGAGCAGGAGAGAAGGTGCCAAAGATCGGGAGCGCTACCAGACGGTCTTTGCGAAAAACAGAGGAGCAATTGCCGCTCCCACAGCCGGTTTTCATTTTACCGAAGGCTTGATATCAAACATCCGAGAGAGAGGGTTGCGGGTTGTCCCTATTACGGTCCATATAGGATTAGGCACATTTATGCCCATCAGGATGGACAATATTGAAGATCATATGATGGAGGAAGAGTTCTTTGAGATTATGCCAGAAGCGGCCGTCCATATAAATGAGTCAACCTCTCAGGGTGGAAGAGTCATCGCAGTGGGAACGAGTGCAACACGGGCTCTTGAATCTGCCGTGGTGCAGGACAGGAGAGTAATGGCAGGATCAGGATACACAGCCCTCTTCATTTATCCCGGGTATCAATTTAAGATCGTGGATGCATTGATAACGAATTTCCATTTGCCAAAGTCTACCCCGATGTTGCTGGTATCCGCTTTTGCAGGGAAAGCCCTTATAGAAGAAAGTTACAGAAGAGCAATCAAAGCCGAATACCGTTTCCTGAGTTATGGGGATGGGATGATGATATTGTAAACACGATGGATTTTCGTTTTGAATTAGAGAAGAATGACCCGGGATCAAATGCAAGGCTGGGCAAGGTGTATACAAGACACGGGGAGTTTCTAACACCGGCCTTTATGCCTGTAGGTACGCAGGCGACCATAAAAGCTCTATCACCAAGAGATTTAAGGGAGGTGGGAACTGAGGTCATAGCGAGCAATACATATCATCTCTATCTGCGCCCTGGAGAAAAAGTGGTAGAGCAATTGGGTGGGTTACAAAGATTTATGGGATGGAATGGCCCTATTCTCACTGATAGTGGAGGATTTCAGGTATTCAGTCTTGCTTCTTTGAGAAAGATCACTGAAGAAGGCGTGCAATTCCAATCACACATTGATGGTTCGAGGCACTTCATCTCGCCGGAGAAATCGATTGAGATCCAGGAGACTCTGGGATCGGACATTATGATGTGCTTCGATGAATGTGTCCCTTATCCAGCTTCGTATGACTATACATTGAATTCTGTTGAGATGACAAGCAGGTGGGCAAAGCGGTGCAAGAGTGCAAAGAGATCGGAAAATACAGCTCTTTTCGGAATTATTCAGGGAGGGATGTTCGAGGATCTCAGGGAGAAGAGTGCCGAGTCTATTTTGGATATAGGTTTTGATGGGTATGCCATAGGTGGTCTCAGTGTTGGCGAGACCAAGACAATGATGTATGAGATGATCATGCAGGCTTTACCTCTCCTTCCCAAAGACAGTCCCAGGTATCTGATGGGCGTTGGTACTCCCGAAGACCTCGTAAAATATACTGAGTTAGGGGTTGACATGTTTGACTGCGTGATGCCCACACGAAATGCAAGAAACGGGATGTTGTTTACTTCCAACGGAAAAATACTGATTAAAAATGCTCGGTATATTGATGATGATTCCGCCCTGGATGAGAATTGCCGATGTTATACATGCAGAAATTTCTCAAAAGGATACCTGAGACATCTGCTTATAGCAAAGGAAATACTGTCTCCTGTGCTGAATACAATCCACAATCTGACCTATTATTTCACTCTTATAGGAGAGATGAGAAGAGCTATTGAAGAAGACAGATTTTCACAATTCAGTAAGAAATTTTATCAATCATGGTTAGAAAATTGAGATATTAAACTACATTTAAGGAGGTGTTTGTTTTGATTGAACTTGCATATGCAATGGGCGGCGAAGGGGCTGCCAGTGGGGCAAAAGGATTTGGGGCCTTTATCCCTTTGATATTGATGTTTGTGATCTTTTATTTTCTTCTGATCAGACCCCAGCAGAAGAGAGCGAAACAACGTAAAGAAACCCTGAGCAGTCTGAGAAAGGGAGATAATGTCGTGACAAATGGTGGCATTCACGGCAGGATCACAGGTTTAACCGACAAGATAGTAACCCTGGAAATAGCCGATAAGGTTCGAGTGAAAGTCTCCAGAAGTGCAATAGCAGGATTAAGCACGATTAACGTAAGCAAGACATAATGTATAATGGGGGGTGATTAAAGTCAACTCAAATTACATTAGGCGGGTTTATTCTTTTTACTCTCCATTTTATGATCTCATATTCGGTAAGGTCATGGAACAGGGGAGAAAAAGAGCTATTGATCTGTTGAAATTGAGCGAAAATGCAAAAATACTTGAGATTGGTGTGGGAACTGGACTAACACTGGGCCTTTATCCACCGGATTGTACCATAGTCGGAATCGATATATCTGAAAAAATGATTTCAAAAGCCAGAAAACGTGTTTCAAAAGGGACAAATAACAACCATTTCACCTTTCAGGTCATGGATGTGCTCAATCTGGGTTTTGAGGATAGTACCTTTGATGCGGTTGTTGCCTCTTATGTCATAACAACCGTCGGTGATCCTGTAAGGGCATGTCAAGAGATGCATAGAGTGTGCAAAGGGGAGGGGAAGATTATTGTGGTGAATCACTCCAAGAGTGAAAATGGATTTCTTCGTAAGATTGAAGAGATGATCTCTCCACTGTGCTGGAGGGTAGGATTCGCCACCGACCTGAACGTTATAGAACCATTGATACAGAGCGGTATTGGCATTGATCATGTCTTTTCCGTGAAACCCTTTAATTTGTATAAGGTGATTCAAGGAACGAAAGTAGAGAATGAAACTTTAGGGAGACAATAAGACCATGGATCGGATGGGGGAGCAGACATGCCCAAGAATTTGAGATGGAAAGGGATAACGATAGGCATAGTAACTGTTTTGGCTCTGTTTTACTTGGTTCCTTCGATCTCTGATCGTTTGCCGGGATGGTGGCCGAAGAAAGAGATACGATTGGGACTCGACCTTCAAGGAGGCACCCATCTCCTCTTGCAGGTAGAAACAGAGAAAGCAATTGAAAATACTGTTGAGAGATTGTCAGAGGAGTTGAAGGATGCCCTGAGAAAGAAGAGAATCAGATACAGCAGAGTTGAAAGGGTAAACAACACTGAGATCATTGTGGAATTTCTGAACCCCAAGTATATGGATAAGTTGAATGAAGTTCTTAATGCTGATTTCCCTCATCTTAAAGAACTCTCTCAGAAGGAAGACAGAGGAACGTTTTCTGTAAGATTGGGGCTCACGAGCAGAGAGGTTGAATTCATAGAGAAGTTTGCCGTTGATCAGGGTTTGGAGACCATCAGAAATAGAATCGATCAGTTTGGTGTCAGTGAACCTATCATTCAGAGACAAGGACAAAGAGACATCCTTGTCCAGCTTCCTGGTATCAAAGACATATCACGGGCAAAGGACCTTATAGGGAAGACCGCGCTATTGGAATTCAAATTGGTTGATGATGAGCAGAGTATAGAGGAAGCAGTAAAAGGGAGAGTCCCCCTTGGAGATGAGGTCTTGTATCAAAGGATTGAGAATGAAGAGACGGGAAGGATCACAAAACGCCCGTTTTTGCTTAAGAAAAAGACATTAATGACCGGTGATGTCATTACCAATGCAAATGTGCGGATTGACAGCCAATTCAATACATCTTATGTGGCCATGGAGTTTGACAGGAGAGGGAGACGATTATTTGACAAGATCACGGCTGCAAATGTAAATAAACGGCTTGCAATAGTCCTTGACAAGAACGTCTATTCCGCTCCGGTCATTCAAGAGAGGATATCGGGAGGACGAGCCCAGATTACAGGTGCATTTACAACTGAGGAAGCCCATGACCTTGCCATTGTCCTTCGGGCCGGTTCTCTTCCTGCACCTGTGAAGTATCTTGAAGAAAGGACCGTAGGGCCAAGCCTTGGAAGGGACTCCATCAGGAGCGGAATTATTTCTTTGATTATTGGGGGTATACTGGTTGTTCTCTTTATGATCTTCTATTACAGATTCTCCGGCCTCGTCACCAATGTGGCCTTGGTTTTGAATATCATACTCATAGCTGCAGTTTTGGCCGGCTTTCAGGCCACCCTGACCTTGCCCGGTATTGCAGGGATTGTTCTTACAATAGGGATGGCGGTGGATGCCAATATCCTGATCCTCGAACGAATAAGAGAGGAATTGTCAGTGGGCAAGACACCACGGTCCGCAATAGACAGTGGGTATTCCAGGGCATTTCGCACAATAATCGATGCCAATGTCACTACTTTGATCGCTGCCACTGTCTTGTTCCAGTTTGGTACAGGCCCCATAAAGGGATTTGCCGTTACTTTGTTTGTCGGTATTCTGGCAAGTCTCTTTACGGCACTTTTTGTAACCAGATTTATATATGATTTCGTCCTAGTAAAGAAAAGGATGAGGACTCTCAGTATTTGACGGGATGTGGGAAGGTATAAAAAGTATGATACGAGTTGTTAAACCTGGAATAAACATAGATTTTGTAGGCAGGAAAAAACCTGCGTTATTCTTTTCCAGCTTCTTAATCATCGCATGTATTTTATCTATGATACTCAAAGGTGGGCTGAATTTTGGAATTGACTTTGCAGGGGGAACCCTGGTTCAAATAAGATTTGAAAGAACAACCAATCCGGGTGAGATCAGAGGAGGGCTTCAAGAAATTGGGTTGGAAGGCAGTGTTATTCAACAATTCGGAGAAAAGAAAGATAATGAATATCTTATAAGAGTAGAAAGTACGAGTTCAGATATTGAAGGAATTTCAGACAGGATTCAAGGCACGTTTTCAAAGATATACGGAAAAGATGGATTGGAAGTAAGACGAGTCGAGATGGTTGGCCCTCAGGTGGGAGAAGAGCTGCGCCGAAAGGGGCTTCTGGCCATTATCTATGCCATGATCGGGATTCTTTTGTATATTACCTGGAGATTCGAATTCAGATTTGCCCTGGGTGCGGTGGCGGCATTGTTCCACGATGTCATCATTACAGTGGGTATCTTCTCGTTAACGGAGAGAGAGTTTACCCTGCCGGTTTTAGCGGCTATCTTGACCATTGTGGGGTATTCCCTCAATGATACGATTGTTGTTTATGACAGGATCAGAGAAAACCTGAGAAAATTGGTCAAAAAGAAGCTGGAACTCGTGATCAATACCAGTATTAATGAAACTCTCAGTAGAACCATCCTCACTTCCGGAACAACACTCTTTGTGGTTCTTGCTTTACTCATTTTGGGCGGAGGTATCATACATGACTTTGCCTTCGCTTTAATAATAGGGGTGATTGTCGGTACTTATTCATCCATCTTCGTGGCCAGCCCCATTCTTATCCTTTGGGAAGAAAGATTTCCGAGCAAGAAGGGTAAATAGCCTTTTCCATTTATAACTCTCCCATATCCCATGAATGAGATAGGATCTCTCCTTGTAAGTTCAAGGAAAATAAGATGGTTTTTATGGACAGTATAACGGTCAGTCTTGGGAACAGAAGTTACCCCATCTATTTTGGGTATGAAATCCTTGCCCACATGGGTGAGGCAGTAAGGCAACTCGATATCAGTGACAGAATCGTTATTGTTAGCAATCCAACGATTGGGGGCCTTTTTATGGATCCTTTGGAAGCGGGGTTGAAGGCTTCCGGTTTCTCCGTCTCATCCATTGAAATCCCGGATGGAGAAGAAACAAAATCCCTCGAGTGGGCGGGCGTTTTGTATGACAGGCTGATATCAATGAAAACGGACCGCAAATCTGCGTTGATTGCCTTAGGGGGAGGAGTTATCGGAGATATCACAGGTTTTGTTGCAGCAACCTTTCTTCGAGGGGTCCCTTACATTCAGGTGCCCACAACCTTACTCGCCCAGGTGGACAGTAGTGTCGGAGGGAAGACAGGTGTAAATCATCCCAAAGGGAAGAATCTCATAGGTGCGTTCTATCAACCGAAGTTGGTTCTTATTGATGTGAAGACCCTCGAAACATTGGAAAGGTCGGAGTTGACTTCTGGTTTCGCTGAGGTGATAAAATACGGAATTATTTGGGATTCCGATCTCTTCCAGTATCTTGCTGATACTATGGATAAGATACTGAGACTGGATCAAAAATCAGTCACAGAAGTCGTTAAAAGATGCTGTTCAATAAAAGCAAAGGTAGTCCAGGAAGATGAGAGGGAGTCCGGTCTCCGATCGATCTTGAATTTTGGACATACAATCGGTCATGCCATTGAAGCACTTACCGAATATATGAATTATAAACATGGGGAGGCAGTAGCTATCGGTATGATAGCTGCAGCCAAAATATCCGTGAAGATGGGGGCTTGTCACGAGAGTATCTTTCAAAGAATCAAGAATCTGGTTCAGAGAGCCGGTCTGCCTACTGAGCTTCCTCAATACTCAAAAGAGGAATATATGAGGGTTATAGAATTGGACAAAAAAGCGGAAAAGGGCAGGATTAAATTTGTCTTGACTGAGGATATCGGCCGTGTTAAGTTTGCCCATCTGTCAGCAAAAGACATATCTAACTATCTATTTTAAAAGGAAAAATGGAAAATATTGTTTACTCAGCAGATGACAATTCAGAAGAGGGCACATTGCAGGAGAATATTGAAGCATCGTGGAACAGACTCAAGGACAATCCCAAAGATTGGGATACCAGAGTCTCCCTGGGGAATTCTTACTTCAGAAAGGGGATGCTCAAAGAAGCCCGTGAACAGTTTGAATGGGTTGTAGAAGCTATCTCAAATAACATAATCGCATACAAGATGTTAGGGGAAATTTTTGAAAAGGAGGGAAACAGGCAGAAGGCATACAGACTGTATCAAATATACACCGCATTTATTCCTGATGATGTTAAGGCAAAGCAGATCGTGAGCTCTTTCCGCACAAAAGAGCCCTTGACTGAAAAAGAGAAACCTGTACAGTCCCGGGTGGTGGAATCCTCAGACAATTCACAGAGGCAAATAAATATTTTTACAAAGAGTATTGCAGAGATTTACGAAAGACAAGGATACCTGGAGAAGTCACTGAACACGTATGAAGACATACTGGTTCATGATCCTGAAAATATCTTAATACAAAAGAAAGTAAAGAGTCTGATTGAAAGGGTGCGACAAAGAGACCCTGCACATGAAGAGGACACTCTCCATTCTTCTCAGACCGATACGGTTATAGTTACTCTTAAAAAATGGTTGTTTAACCTTCAGAAGTCCAAGGAACAATCCCAGGATTCTCCTGTCATGGGAGGTGCAAATGAAAAGAATACTGGTCATCCATGGTCCTAATCTCAATCTCTTGGGGAAGAGGGAACCTCACATATACGGCAGTCTCACTTTGGATGAAATCAACGAACAAATAACAAAGCTTGCAGAAGAGAAAAGAATTGCAGTTGAGACTTTTCAATCCAATTCCGAAGGGGAGTTGGTCACGAAGATTCAAGAGGCGATAGGCATTTTTAATGCCATTGTGATAAATCCTGGAGCGTACACTCATACCAGTGTTGCCATAAGAGATGCTGTCATTGCGGTGGGCATACCCACCGTGGAGGTTCACCTGTCGAATATCCATAAAAGAGAAGAGTTTCGCAAAGTATCAAAGTTGGCAGATATAGCTGTGGGCCAAATATCGGGTTTTGGGCAGGATAGCTACTTGCTGGGGGTGAGAGCGGCCATCAACATCATTGAAAGAGAAGGGTGAAGAAAGGCTGTATCCAAGACAAAGATCAATGGAAAAAAACAGGGCCTTAGGGAAGATAAGAGAAACATTTGAAAAGTACCGTCTGGATTCCATGCTCATCACAAACCTGGATAATGTGAGATACTTGAGCGGCTTTAC
>JAXHSZ010000106.1:0-13251 GCA_034190725.1 Thermodesulfobacteriota bacterium | reverse complement strand
CTTGAGCATCTTTAAAAAGGAAAGGGATGCTGACTTCTCAGCATCTCCTCTTTGTCTTCTCCATGTAGCAATCCTCGCAAAGGACCGCCTCTCCCTCTTTCATTGCCTCATCTTCTTCCATTTGTGTTTTACAGACATCACACACTACTTCCATAGTTTTCCTCCTCGGAACATTTTTTCTGACTTTCCAAATATAGCAATCGAAGAGACTCATGTCAAGACAAGAATCCCAGTGTCAGCAACTCTCATTGTTGCTAACTTCTTGCATAATAATGATTATTACCATTGTAGAATGTGTCGTTCGCATTCTCGACTGATCACACAACTTCTGAAGAAGGTTCATTCTCAGAGCAATACGACTTGTATGATGAATTCGAATCTATTTTAAAGCTGCTTCGAGCGAAAAGACGCAATACTCTTGGGGAGATTAAAAACTCAGGGTATTTATAACCTCTCATGTCATCTGCATAAAACGTTCGTCAACATCCTTTTGAATTTCCTGTATCTGATCCGCTGTGAGATGGGAGAATCTTCCTTGAAGCTTCAGATACTCTTCTATGGGTTTCCTCTCCTTTGGAAGCCTGGATATGGTTCTTTCACCTTTGTATGACTCGTAGAGAATGAATGCTCCTGTTTCATAGGCCAATCTGGAGATCTCAATACCTAAGGCGGGATCAAAAGCCCAGCCTGTAGGACAAGGGCTGAGAATATGGAGAAATGCCGGACCATCCACCTCTTTTGCTCTTAGTATCTTCTTTTCCATGTCCTTTAAAAAACAGGGGAGCATTGTGGCGACATAAATACCATGGGCTTCCATGATCCTGGCAATGTCCTTCTTGTGGACTTTCTTCCCCGTGAGGGTCGTCTTCGTGGCCGCAAGATATGAGGTGGTGCTGCTCCTCTGGACGCCTGTGTTCATGTACGCTTCATTGTCGTAACATACATATATGATATTATGACCCCGTTCCACTGCCCCGGACAAGGCCTGAAATCCAATATCAGCTATTCCGCCGTCTCCCCCAATGGCCACAACATTGTAATCCTTACCACGCTTCTCCAGGGCTGCTTTGATACCGCTGGCCGCAGATGCAACATTTGTGAAGCAATAGTGACCGGCTGGGACCTTCCAACCGGAAAGAACCGCACCGCTCGTGGCGGCCATTACACAACCGGTGGCGTATGGAACCACGGTGTTTTTACCAAGGGTCGTGAGAACTTTCCTGCAGACAAGATACGGTATGCATCCCGGACAGAGGTTGAGACCCTTTGCCATCAAATCGCTTGTGTCCTTGACATCGTCTCTTTCAACAGTTTCTCCCTTTTTTAACTGTTCATACCTGTCACTTCCACTGGCTTTCACCCAGAATTCATCAGGTTGAAAGAGGTTATACCATTCTTCAAACCCTTCGTCCTTTTCAAGGGCCTTATCGATCATCTTCTCCATATCCGCAGAATAGATGTCTTCGTGCCCCACAATATAACTTATTATGGTCGGTTTGACATCGTATAAAGCGGACCTCACTTCCGTATACAGAACCCCGTGAGAGCCCGGAGAATTGAACCGGTCGATGACGATCACCTTTTTTGCCCCTGAAAGGGCTTCTTTGATCTCTTCTTCAGGAAACGGCCTGAATACCCTGACCTTCAAGGACCCTATACGAACGCCCTTTTTTCTGTATTCATTCACGAGTCTCCTTGAAACGGCCGAAACACAGCCCATGGAGACAACGACCACTTCAGCGTCTTCGACTTTATGGGCATCGACCAATCCGTACTTTCTTCCGAAGACTTCCTCAAACTCCCGACACGCATCCTTAATTACCTTCTTCGCATTTATCAGGCCCATATGCTGCTGGTATTTTCTATAGGTGAAATCCGGTACAGAACCCGTTCCCTGTTGTACAGGATAATCCGTATCGTAGAAGGCATGTTTCGGCCTGTAAGGAGGCAGATAGGAGTCCACCTTTTCCTGGTCAGGGATCTCCACAGGCTCGTATGTGTGGGTCATCCTGAACGCCTCCAGACAGACGAAACTGGGCAGGAGAACGTTCTCGTTCTCTCCAATCTTGTACGCCATGATGATTGAATCAACAACTTCCTGTGCGTTTTCCGAATAAAACTGAAGATAACTGGCATCCCTTTCCATCATGATATCGGAAAAGTCACTCACTATGGTTTGTGGAGACCCGACACCCCTGCTCGTTACGGCTACGACCATGGGAAGGGCCATTCCCGATGCCATCCAAAGAACCTCATGCATGAAGGCCATACCCTGACCGCAGGTTGCTGTAAAGGCCCGTACACCTGCTGAAGAGGCCCCTGCACAAACACTGGCTGCGGAATGTTCCCCTTCCACGTTTACCGCAGTAGCATTCATTTGTCCTGTTTCGATCAACTCCGTCAAAGCACCGATTACTCCTGTATTCGGTGTAATTGGATATGCGGAAACAACTTCGACCCTTGCAAGCCTTGCTGCATGAGCCGCCACCTCCGAACTCGATAGAAAGACCTCACTCATACTCCCTCCCTTACCATCTCTATGGCTCCTCGCGGGCATTCATGGGCACAGATTCCACACCCTTTACAATAATAAAAGTTGATGGATATCTCCTTATCCTTTTCATACGTAACGATCCCATCGGGACAAAACTGGCTGCATATCACACATGGTTTGCACTTTTCAAGGTCTATGACCGGCTTGAAAACACGCCAGCTTCCAGTATTCATTATGGCGGCGGTTCCCAGATTATGAGTTACACCACCTCGTATCAGATCTACAGACATTTCTTCACCTCTTCGTATGATTTATGAATAGCCTTCATATTTGCCGCTACCTTTTCCTCAGTCTGTTTCTTGAGGAGTAGCTCTTGTGCAGCCTTTTCCACCGATTCAAGAGATATGAGGCCTGTGGCGGCTGAAAAGGCTCCTAGCATTGATGTGTTGATTATGGGTACGCCCAGGCATTCAATGGCAATTGCCGTGGCATCCACACATACTGCCTTATGTTTGAATTTCAAGTCTTTAGGGGTATTGGCTATGATTTGCCCCCCTTCCCTTAACTGAGAGTCCAGGTCCACAGTCTCTGCCAGACCGGAATCAAGAACCACAAAACAATCCGGAGTAAAGACGATCCCCCTGTCGGAAACCCTTTCATCATCGATTCTTGCGTATCCTGCAATCTCAGCACCCCTTCTTATGCCGGCTACGTCCTGAGTGGACTGACCGAATTTTCCATCTTTACAGGCAGCATATGCCAGAACTCGGGCCATAGTCACAGCCCCCTGACCACCCCTACCCAGACACTTTACCTCAATCATAGCGCCTCCTTTTCTCGTTGTTGAAATGAATTGAATATCATTGAAGAAGAACTCAACCCCATTGACAGGACTCGTAACTATTGATACCATGAAATCAAGTACATGAACGAGAATGACAATGGAAACCATGTGAAATTGAGCGGATAAAAAGGCCAAGGAAACAGTAGCCTAAAATGAATTACTATTAAGTTCATGTAATTGTCAAGACATATTTGTATACCAATTTGTAAAATCGGAAGTGAATTTTAATTATTAATACTATTATCAATACCTTACCTATAGTATTGAGAACTTCTCCATAAGTTCGGGAAACAGACTTGTGTCGTAGCGCACAGTTGATTTTTTAAAGCAGAACATACTGAATACACACATCTTCAAATTCACAGTGAAGCGAAAAAAGGCACTCTTTGGCTGTGTTTTCTCCTACTTTTTAATAAATACAAATTTTTTATAAATTCCAGATATTTACTTTTAAGATTGGAATTGCTATTATGAAAATCATTTGATATATGAGTTTTATTATCGATAAACAGATTACATGGCTTTTTTATTAAGGGATTGCTACAGTAATTCCTCTCCGTTCTGATTTTTCATAAATACGTTGGTTCAAACGAGCCTTACACGAATTATGAAACATATATCCTTTCTATACCCACATACTGCGCTTTTGTGCCTCTTTCTCCTGATCATGCAGGGAAATCTCCTGGCGAAAAAACCTGCTGACCCGCTGCCTCTAGATTCTCACCTCAAGAAAAGATACACGGACGACCTGGGAAGTCTTATGAAAAAGCGGTACATCAGGGTCCTCACTACCTTTAACAAAACCAATTTTTTCTTGTCCGGAAATACGTCCTTGGGATTTGAATACTCCCTTCTGAGGGAATACGAAAAATTTCTCAATAAAAAAATCAGGAGAAATGAATTAAAGGTGGTTCTGGAGTTTATCCCGGTCTCTCGGGATGAACTTATGTCAGGATTGGTACATGGCTTTGGTGATATTGCAGCAGCAGGACTCACCATAACACCGCAACGACTCAAAGAAGTGGATTTCACAAATCCTTATCTGTCCGGTGTCGATGAAATAGTGGTAGTAAATAAAAATATAAAGGGATTGAAGAACATTGAAGATCTGTCTGGACACAAGGTATTTGTTCGACAAAGCAGCAGTTACTATGAGAGCCTTCTTGAACTGAACAAGAAACTCGCACATAAGCGCATGAAACCCGTCCGGATTGTCAAAGCGGATGAAAACCTGGAGACCGAGGATATCTTGGAGCTTGTGAACTCAGGGGCAATAGGCATAACAATATCGGACAGCCATATTGCAAAAATATGGTCCGAAGTATTTAAAGACCTGCAACCGCTCATAAATCTGAAGGTACGAACCGGGAGTAAGATTGCGTGGATGGTTCGTAAGAACAACCCTGAGCTCAAAGAGAGTCTGAACAAGTTTATAAAGGCACACAAGAAAGGGACTCTCCTTGGAAATATCTATTTTAATCGATACTATAAGAACACCAAATGGATCAAGAATCCACTTGCCCCACAAGAAAAGGAGAAGCTGCATAGACACACAAACCTTTTTAAAAAGTATAGCTCAAAATATATGTTCGATTGGATGCTGGTCATGGCCCTTGCTTACCAGGAGTCCGGACTGGATCAGAACAAGAAAAATCCCTCTGGCGCCACCGGCATCATGCAGGTTCTGCCCAGCACTGCAGCAGACAGGAATATCCGTATAAAGGATGTTCATCTTTTGAAGAATAATATTCATGCGGGAGTGAAGTATCTTGCACTCCTGAGAGATCGATATTTCAATGATGAAGGTATGCGGGAGAGGGACAAGGTCCGATTCGCACTGGCAGCTTACAATGCCGGCCCCACCAAGATCAAAAGGGTCAGAAAGCTTGCCGGGAAGATGGGATTGGATCCCAATAGGTGGTTCAGAAATGCAGAGATGGCTGCTCTTAAAATTATCGGACAGGAAACAGTTCGTTATGTGAGTAATATAAATAAATACTATGTGTTGTTCAGGTTTGCTTTTGAAAAAGAGAAAGTGCGTGGATTGGAAAAGAAAAAGATAATGGGAAACGTCAAATGACGTTGTCTCTCCTATGTAGGTTGAAGGAATAGAAAAATTTTAAACTTTTTGAAAAGAGACACTTCAACGGCAATCAAATTTTAATCCGTTCTAAACTCGCATCTTCCCGCTCTTCTTTCTTAACGCTCACTAAGACGCTCAGACAGTACACGCATTAAAATTTGACCACCGTTGAAGCTTGTTGATAGCGTTTTATTTCATAGCACTAAAATAATACAATTATTGTATATCGAGACAGATTATGAAATTTGATAGTTCGTGATTAATATACCACTACTTTGTTTGCAGGATTCAGTTGTCAGGAGAAAAGACCGACTATTGAAGAGTATTGACCATTTGGATTGAGTTTAGAGTTTGTCTACTCATTCGATAATACTCCAAAGAGGGAGAATGTAAATGTTGAAGAGAAAAGAGGGAATAGATATTGTACAGGAAATAGGGAAAGTGAAGAGCCCTGAAGCGGCAATGAATATTTTTAAAAGCAAACTTGATAAAGAGCATTTCTCAAGAATCAGCCGGATAAAGCACCCGGAAGTATTGCTAAAAATCGCAAACGCTATTGTCATGTGTGAGCCGAATACAGTTTATATCAATACAGGATCAGAGGAAGATAAACAGTTTATCAGGGATCTCAGCTTGAAAAAGGGTGAAGAGGAACCCCTTCCCATGGCAAAGCATACGATTCATTTTGACCTCAAGGAAGAACAGGGGAGGATCATTGACAGAACATACTATATTGCAAACAAGGGAGAGCATATAAGCTCACTTGCAAATAGGATGGACAGGGATAAGGCCCTTATCGAGGTGAGAGACAATATGGCCGGCATCATGCATGGAAAGACCATGATGGTGGGCTTCTATATGAGGGGCCCTGTGGGTGCCCCCGCATCAAATCCCGCTTTGGAGATTACAAGCTCCGCTTATGTGTCTCACAGTGCGGAGATATTATATAGAAATGCTTTTTCCAATTTTGATGATGAGGTTTCCAGGTTGGATCATTTCTTTACGAATATACACAGTGAAGGATTAAACAGGCCTGAAGACCTGCCCAATGCCAGAGTATTCATGGACCGAAGCCACTGGACAACATACAGTTTTAAGTGTACCTATGCGGGAAATACCCTGCTCATGAAGAAAGGCAACCACAGGTTTGCAGTAGACAAAGCTGTATATGAAAACAGGGGGAATGAGCTGTCCGAGCATATGTTCATAACAGGGATCAATGGGCCGGGAGGGCGAATAACATGGTGTACCGGAGCAGCTCCCAGCGGATGCGGAAAGACAACCACGGCAATGGCAGGAGACCATTTTGTCGGTGATGATCTGGCCCAGATGTGGATCGCAGAAGACGGCTCTGTACGGTCTATCAATCCTGAGTGCGGAATTTTCGGAATTGTTGAGGATGTGAATTGGGAAGGCGATCCCTTCCTGATGGAAAATTTACGGAAACCGGGGACCGAGGTGATATGGTCCAATGTATTGATCGATGAAAACGGTGTGCCCCACTGGACGGGAAATGGTGAAGGACCTCCCTTGAAAGGCAGAAATTTCCAGGGCAAGTGGGAGCAGGGAATGAATGACGAAAAAGGAAAAGATATCCCCATGTCCCATCCAAACTCACGGTGTACTCTGGCGTCCACAGCCCTGAAGAACTACTCAGTAAAGGCGGAAGATCCCAAGGGTGTGGATACGAGGGTCGTAACGTACAGCGGCAGAGACAGCGACACCATGCCGCCTGTGTGGACCGCAAAGAACTCCGATCATGGTGTTGTTATCGGTGCATGCATTGTATCTGCAGCAACAGCAACGGAAGTGGGGGTCACAGGGGTGAAACGCGCTCCCTGGGCAAACGCTCCTTTTATCCCAGGCTCTCTGGGGGATTACATGGATGCCCAATTAACATTTTTTGGAAGCAAAAAGATCGCTGAAGATAAAAGACCGGTCATGGCGGGTTTGAATTACTTTCTCACTGAAGAGTCCAGGGGAGGCGATTCCAAGAAGCTCCTCGGTGAAAAAAGGGATGTAAAGGTCTGGCTCGCGTGGCTTGAACGACATGCTCATGGTGAAGTGGACGTGATCGAGACGCCCATCGGAAATATTCCGAAGTATAATGATCTCAAGGATCTTTTCAAAACAATAATCAATAAGGAATACCCTGAGGAACTGTACGTGAAACAGTTTTCCCTCTACCTGGACAATATCATTGCCAGAATTGACCTCCAAATGGAAGCCTACGCCAAGGAAGAGAATATCCCCGAGAGACTCTTCGAAGTTCTCAAGGAGCAGAAGGCGGGCCTTTTAGATCTCAAGGATCAATATGGTTCTGTTGTAACACCCGCTGAACTGGAGAAATATTAAAAAGGATTATATATTCGGATGAAAATATGGTCCTGATACAGAAATTCGGGGAAATAGCAGTTTTCGTTTAGGCATTACACATCCATATTTATAATAATACGTGTTGTAGGACAGGTTATACTTCTTTCGTCACACTGAAGAAATTTGCAAAAAGAGCACTCATATCCTTGACGATCATGTAAAGGGAGGGGACAAAGAGAAGAGTCAAGAGTGTGGCCACCAGGAGGCCGAAAGTGATGCTCACGGCCATGGGAATGAGGAACTGGGCCTGGAAGCTCCCTTCAAGCATCAGTGGCAGAAGAGCTGCGATAGTGGATACAGAGGTGAGGATTACCGGTCTGAAGCGGGCTTTGCCTGAAGACTCTATGGCATCTTCCAACGGGGTCCCTTTGTTCACTTCCCGGTTAATAAAGTCAATAAGAATGAGGGAATCGTTTACTACGATTCCTGATACGGCCACCATACCGAAGAGACTGATCAATGTCAAATCAAGCCCCATTACAAGATGTCCTATTACAGCCCCTATCAGACCGAATGGGATGGCCATCATGATGATCAAAGGTTGAATGTAGGAACGAAACTGGGTCGCCAAAAGGAGATATATCCCCATGAGAGCCAGAATGTACCCTCGTTTCAAACTGTCAAGGGATTCAATTCGCCTTTTCTCGTCTCCTTCCATGCGGTAGGTTATACCAGGGTATCGTTCCATGAGTTTAGGCAAGAAGTTCTCCTTGAGATCACTGGTAATCTTGGCGGCATTTGCCACTTCCTGGTTAATATCCGAGGTGGTATTAATGACCCTTTTTCGATCGGTTCTGTGAATAGTGGAATACGCCCGACCATGGAGCACGGAAGCGACCTCGTGTAGAGGTATTTCATCACCCATAGGTGTTCTGATGCGCATATCTTCTATGCCGGCGAGACTCCTGCGTTCCGGCACTGCGTATCTCACCATGACCTTTATATCGTCACGGCCGCGCTGAACCCTCACTGCCTCTTCACCAAAAAAGGCTTGTCGTACTTGCCGTGCAATATCCCGCAATGAAATACCCAATGGTCTGGCACTCGCTTTTGCCTTGAGTTTCTTTTCTTCCTTGCCGGGTTTAAAATCATCTGAAATATCGTGTGTCCCGGGATAGGAAGCGATCTCAGCCTTCAACTCCGAAGCTGCCTGTATGAGCACTTCAAGGTCCTGACCGATGAGTTGTATCTCAATGGGATTTCCAGCGGGACCACCGGACAAAAGGGAAAAGGACAGCTTTTCCACTCCGGGGATGTCTCCTACTCCTTTTCTCCATTCATTGAGAATACGGGAAGCAGCGACAGTGGGCCGATCTTCCGCAGAGAGGAGTTCCAAAAAGACCTGCCCTGCATGTCCACCTCTTTCGCCGGCTTTCCAGTCCCTCCGTGGGATGAGCCCGACAATGGAAAAGACCCCTTTGATCATTCTCTGATGATCGGTCTCTTCAGAAGCGAATTGCCTGTTAAGGGAGAGGGCTTCTTCTTCCAGCAGCTTGACGGACTCTTCTGTAATTTGGACCGGAGTGCCCAAAGGATAACTGATCTCAGCAATGAGCCAGTCACTGTCTGTTTCGGGAAAAAGGACAAAAGGAAGATGTCCCCCACGGATTAATCCAAGTGCGATAATCAGCACTCCCATAGCAGTGCACAATGTAAAGTACCGGTTTCTTATGACATACCTCACGGCGGGACCGTAGGAGTGATTTATGAAAGAATGGAGTCCACTATCCACCCTTGCGAGGAATCGATTGTGCAATCCTTTTTGAGTATGGATGTCTCTGGAGGTTCCTGAAAGGCCGAAATCCAGATGGGCCGGTAGAATGAAGAGAGCTTCACCAAGAGAGACAATCAAAATAATAATGACCGCCACAGGAAGCACAGCGATGAATTTGCCCATTATGCCTGTGATAAACATCAGGGGAATGAATGCCACTATGGTTGTTGTAACGGCCATGATCACGGGGAAACCAACTTCTCCCATGCTGTCCTTTACAGCATCGAAAGGGGATTTGCCTCGATGAAAGTGGGAATAGGCATTCTCACCAATAATGATGGCATCATCCACCAAGATACCGGCTGTCATAATGAATGCAAACAGAGAGAGCATATTGATGGTATCACCGTGCCATTCCAGAACAAAGAAAGCCGCCATAAACGAGATGGGAATTCCCAGAGCCACCCAGAAAGCCAAACGAAAATTAAGAAAGAGGGCAAGGCAGAGAAATACAAGCAAGATTCCTTGAGCTCCGTTCTTTGACATCAGATCAATCCTGTCCTGGACAAGTCTTGATAAATCTCCCCATATGCCCAGTTCAATCCCATCCGGCAAGTGATTTCGATGCGCGTCAACATAGTCTCTGACAGTTCGGGCAATATCAATGATATCCTCCTCGTTGGTTTTCGTTATCTGTATCATGGCCATGGGTTTCCCGTTGAAGCGCCCCCGCATGTCCGTATCCTCAAATCCGTCAATAATTTGGGCAACGTCACCAAGTCGAATTATTGTGCCGTCTCTCAGAGTGATGATGGGGATACCTTCAAACTCTCGACCAAAGTAACGTTGTCCCTTGGCTCTGATTAAAATATCTCCACCCGGGGTTTTGATAGTGCCTGCAGGCAGATCCAGGCTTGATGTACGAATGGCATTGGTCAATTCATCAAAAGTAAGGCTATAGCGTCTTAAATTCTCTTCAGAGATCTCTACGGATATTTCATAATCCCGCACGCCGAAGAGGTCAGCTTGGGAGATGGCTTTGGTGTCAGTCAAATCGTCTCTGATCTTCTCGGCCACCTCTCTCAGTTGCCGTTCATGAACATCCCCATAAACCGCTACATTTATAACGACTTCTCGATGAATCAATTCGATGATTACTGGTTTGTCCGCATCTTCCGGGAAGGTCTCTATAAGATCCACTTCGGTCTTCACTTTGTCCAGTATGTCCTGAACTTCATCGTCGTTATCCACATCAAGTTCCACCACTACTGACCCCAGTCCTTCAGATGCCGTAGATATGATCCTCGATATGCCCTCAATGCCCTTGATTTGTTCCTCTATCTTAATACATATGCCCTCCTCAACTTCTTCAGGGCTTGAACCAGGGTATTTCACTGAAATGACGATGAAATCCAAAGAAAATTGTGGGAATATTTCACGGCGCATCCTTGTAAGGGTGAGGAGGCCTGCAATAATGATAAGAACCATTAAGATGTTTACTGTAACCCGGTTTTTAATGGACCATCGGGCTATGGATTTCATGATGGATTTTCCTTTGTGGTACTTGATTTTTCGTATTTCAGCTTCTCACGGAGACGAAGTGTTATTCCCTCCTTAGGAGCGGTGAGAGGTGTTATCACCACCAGATCTCCGTCTTTCAAACCTTTGCTCACATAGACAGAGTCATCCAGGCGACGTATCACTTCAACCGATCGTAGAGCAAGCCTGTTGCCATCTGAGATATAAACCAGATTTCCCGGATGAAGAGCGGATCTGGGCAGGAGATAAACATTGTTAATCTCTCTGCCTAAAAGCTCAACATTAACAAACATGCCCGGTGTGAGCGGGTAGTAGCTCTGCCGTCTCAAACTCTCGGCCGGAATTTCCACAATGAGGGGGAGGGTTCTGGTTTTTTCATCAACCTGAGCCTTGATACGCGATACGCGGCCTTCCCAGACATGCTTATGATAAGAGGAGCTTTTAAATATGACTTTGGCATTAATACGTGTATCTGAAGAGAAACCGGCAGGTTCAGATTGAGTGAGATGTTCAATACCTTGTTCCTTCCTGATCCATGTCAGGTCTCTGAAAGGTATCCGTACTTCCACTTCCAGTGTTGAGGAATTGTAGATACGTCCAAGGGGGGTGCCTGCATTGATGAATTGCCCCCTTTCAACTCTTTTTTCAAGGACTCTGCCGTTAAAAGGCGCATTAATTTTCGTGCGATCCAGGTTGAGGTGTGCATCCTTGAGCTGGACCTCTAAAAGTTCCCTTTGTACATGTAATTGGTGTACTCTAGGATCAATAAGGGCCAGCTGATTTTCTATCTCTTGCACCCTTCTCTTGCTGGCTAAATAGTTTTTTTTTGCTTGATCCAGACTCACTTGAGCAACCACTTCTCTTTTTACAAGAACCTCAAATCTTTCCAGATCAGCTCTGGTCAATTCCAAATCGTTTATGCCAATCTTTAATGTCGTCTCAAGGTTTGTCTTTTCCTGATCAATACGATGGAGTTCAGCGTCAACCTGTTTGAGTTGTTTCTCCTTCTGAGCTACTGCCAGTTCATAGGACCTGGGATCGATACGAATGAGAAGGTCACCTTCTCCAAAGGAACCGCCTTCTTCAAAGGTGGTTGAAATCTCTACGATTTTTCCCCTCACCTCGGAAACAACCGTCAGCGTTTCACTTGGTTTCACTGTGCCGTAGGACTGTATGGTCATTGCAGGTGAAGATGCACTGACTTCAATGACCTCAACGAGGAGACTGGGGGGAGGGAGTTCTTGCTTTTGAGGTTTTGCCTTCATTTTGACAAGAGCCCAGGCGATAGTAATTGCCAGAACAAGTACCACAATGGATCGTGTTATCTTTATGACTCTTTCTCTCATAGAACCATTTCCCTATTCTAGAAATTTGAAAACATATCTTTTTATTTTTTGATTATTCTAAAAATCCTGAGAACTTCATGTTATCACTTCTTTTCGAAGGAATCTCAATATCATTCCTCTCTTTGAAAGTGAGCGAGGGGGTAAGAAGTTTCATTATTCACTCTCATCTCATGAAAAATACAAATTATATTTGTCTCATGGGAAATTATCAATAAAAAAAATGGGGGTTAACAGGGAGAATTTTTCATTCAGTGAATTCCTCATAATGAGTCTTTTAAAAACTATAGACTATAGTTATACCGCTGATGTAGGTATGCTTGTCGAAGAAATCTATGTTGGAATTCGAGTAGCTGTAACCGGCTATGAAATTGGTGAAAAATTTATCATAACCGAACGGATTGAGTAGTGTGAAAATTGCAATAGCAGAGTATCTTTTTTCATCCCTGGTTTTGTTAAATATGGGGTGTATTTTGGCATAGTTTTTTTTATCTGCTGAAACAAAGGTGCTTAAGATGTAATTTTTTTTCATTCTAGTACATTCAATTTCAATCTTATATCCATTGTAGCTGTTGCTTTCTCCGTCCATATCGGCTTTGGAATACTCAAAGCTGGGGGTTATGATGTTACTTTTCTCGATATTTGCTCTGTATCCAATACCTGTGCGGTGGATTATTCCGTCTCTTTTCAGGTCATTAAACCTTTTTCCGATAACGTCTTGGTCAACGTCTACCTGATTATATCTATAATAAAGGTTAAGTCCCGCATACATTATGCAATCGTAATCTACTGTAAAGCCAATTTTATTCATATCTGTGTCATCCCTGTTCACTTGGGTAATATATGGGTCTTTCCATA
>JAXHSZ010000105.1:0-8955 GCA_034190725.1 Thermodesulfobacteriota bacterium | reverse complement strand
TAATTCCCAATATTTTCAAATTAACCTCCATTCTATTCCAGTTCCTAAACGGCCTGCTTGAGAGGTGTGAATGAAGCGCAGCGGAATGAGCATCCTTCTCAAAGCTGATGTTTTGCATGTAATATTATCAAACAGAAACCGCCTGATATATAACCGGTCGATATTTGGGGGTCGGAATAGGCTTGCCCTCTAACTTTGCTGTCTCTATCCATAGCTCTTTAGCCTTTTGGACCTCATGCAACGCCTCGTCAGGAGTATCACCAAATGCTGAGCACGCCTCAAGATCGGGAATGTCAGCGATGTATCCTTCGTCATCATCTGAATAAAAAATGTTAATATCGAAATGTTTTATAACAGTCATCGACTCCATTCGTTTTTAGGATATAAAAATCCAAATGCTTTCGAGAATAATTTTTCTCTGGCAAAAATAGCTTAACTGGGTGTCTCTTTTTACTTGACCAGATCACTATATTGCAATCGTACATAAAGATACCAAAAGCGACTTTGGCGTGTCGTTTCCCGAAATGACTCTTAAACAAATAGATGCCGCGGCCAAAAATCGAGGTATGTCCCGATCTTCATTCCTTGTTTACACCGCAAAGAATGCCATCCAATCAAACCAATCAGAGACATCTTTTTAGTTCAATTAATACGGATAACACCGAGTTGAGCAAATTATCAGTAATTCAGTGAGGTGATTAACATCTCTGAATTACTCAGAATTCGGCTCCAGTGACATGTTGGACGCGTAGTGTAGCACCAGCAAGGCGCTGTGAGCCAAAGACTTAACCCGGCGTTGTGCGAGACGCGAAGCGACTCACGCAACGCTAAAGCTTATCGGAATATGTGGAGCAAGGCGGAAAACATTTCCGAGTAAAGCGCCTTGTTGGGGTTTTATTGGTCATTATTTACACGGACGTATTTGCCTTGCAGCCCTATCTTGTCTATTTCAATAAGATTTGATTCTTCCTCAAAGTAATCAAAACGAAACTTTCTGGTCTTTACCCATATTGAAGGTCTCGAAGAATGACCCTCAATATTCGGGTAATAGCCCCAGGTTGCATTACCATCATAAAAAAACCAAGTGGTCCCATTCTCACGAGTAACTCGAGAAAGGTATGTACAAGTTTTTGAATCATGGAATACGATTAGACTATAAATTTTTTCATCGAATCGCTCATAGTACTTTGGGTAATCACTGGCAATTACTGTTCCAGCAGATAATAGAAAAAGAATAATCAGTATTTTTTTCATTTTATATTACCCTAACGATAAAATGGAGCAGCGCTGTTAGGCGTCCGTTCCCATGCTTGGTTGGATGAAGTAGTCCCTCTTACAACCTTTGCCATTCACTGAGATAAGGCTAAGAACTGAAACCATAAAAAGGGTAATTACACTCACTGAGTATAGCAAAGGTCTATTCAAATAGCCATGAAAGAGTACAAACATAATGATATAGAGAATGGTAAGAACAGAAACAACATTAAACAAGAACCTCCCCCAAGGTTTTCTAAGCCAGACCCATAGACCGGCTATGATTGCCGACATTGCATAGACCAAGCCGATTGTTGAAGCCTTGAATGCACCGGAGATGAAATGGAAATATTGATAGGCCTCATACATTGCCTTCGCGCACCATACTGCTAGCATGAGGCCAATTAAAATCCATACCATAGAAAGGAAGCGGAGCATATTTTTCATGTTTTTATTTCACACAACGCTGTTAATCAGCCGCGCGGTTTTTTGCTTCGGCTGCATGAGTGATGTTATGTGTATAACTCTACTTCTTAATGGTAATCGGCAAACCCTGTACACCAGCATAAAAAACTATGATTTCTGCAGATTCATTGCCTTCATTTATCCCATAGTGCCACTTATTCACCACTTCGACAATTGAATCTCCAGCCTTAAGATGTAATATCTCTTCCTCTTTTGTCACTACAGTCAGTGTTCCTTTTAACAAAACACCCGCATTTATCACAGGATGTTTGTGAACCGGCAATTTTGTTTTCGGAGGAATTTTTATCCGAAGAATCGTTATCTCTGGCTTACCTTTTGCGTAGTGAGGAAGATCAGTCCCATCCCAACTTAAACTGGTTTTTGCCAACACATCGGTTTTGAACACATTTTCTTCCTGTGCCCAAGCATGACCTGTAAGAAATACTATCAAACATATTCCGCAGAAGATTTTTTTCATTGTTTTTTCTCCATGTTCACATATCGTCGCCATTCAGGGGCTGGTGGGGAAAAAGCCTCTGAAAAAGCCGAAGTCACATTACCCTGCCAGTCCCTCTGAAATGGCTTTGTTCGATTCTTCACGATTTAATAATGATATCTACATGAAATGATTGTGATATAATCGTCATCAACAGCGTAACCTAACCGATTTGTATCATCAATTCTTCTGGACCAAAAACCAGACAAATTTTCTCTCAAAGGTTCAGGTTTTCCTATACCCTCAAATGGCTGCCTCATTGTGTCATTAATGAGTTTATTGATTCGTTTTAATGTCTTTTTTTCTTGTGTTTGCCAATAGGTATAATCCTTCCTTGCTTCGCCAGTCCAGGCTAATTTCCTATTCATCTATTAGATCTCTTTCCTGGACTTCCCCATTTTTAAATTGTTTAATAGATTCTGTTAAATGGGCAGCATTGGCAGGTGACCTGAGAAGATAAAAAGTTTCCATAAAACTATTAAATGTTTCCAGTGACATAACAACAGCATCTTCTGAGTCACGACGTGAAATGATTGTATAATCAGCATCATCTATTACTTGATCCAATACTGACTTTAGATTATTTCTTGCTTCGCTGAAATTTACAATTCTCATGATATCCTCCAAACTTGTATTGTTTGTTGTTCAAGTATATTAAATATTTTTAAACTTGTCCAGTATTTTGTACAAGTAAGGATGTTCTTTTTTGTGAATTGAACATTATATATTATGTAGACTCTTCATTTCCACAAACACCAATAGTATGCCGATAACGTAATCGAATCAAATTACATTAAAATATTAAATAGATATGATCAATGATGTTAATGATGGCACATTCCCTATTCTGTAAAAGTAAGGGGAAAAAATCTTCTTTTACTCGTTTTCAGATTTATTATATTACATCACTATAAAAGCTGAATTTTGTTTTTTATGGAATAGGTGGAAGCAATCTTATTGATTTTGAAAATTACTTACAAAAGTGATGTATACTGCTGATATACTGAAATCCAACAAAAGTTAATAAATACATACCCTCATCAAAAGGTCAAACCGTTTTCTTCTGCCAACATTCTCATGAGAGGTGAGTCTGGATACAAAAAAGGCGCTTTCCTCTTTGACCCAAACGTGAATCAGGAAAAAGCGCCCTCATAATAGCTCTCCACATGCAAAAGTATAGATACTCACGACTATTCATTGATATATAAATTTATACCTGAATTATCAATCAAATGCAAACATTTTCCTCCTCTTTGCATCCTTCTGAAACCTGCCACATCAGTTCTACTCCCTTGAGCCCCTTCAACACATTAATCATCGCAATCCTATACTGAACTCCATTTATAAAATAAGGAAGAACAGACTCTTTTGTTGAGATTTGGCATAAAAAAAGCCATGACGTATGAGTCGTGGCTTTTCAATAAAGGGGATTCAGATGGGTTGTCGTGTTTCATTGATGTAGTGTACTGATTGTGCACAACACCTTCGATTCCAATCCTTTGGTCTTTCATTCGTTCATTGGACCTTAACCACCAATATCACCAGGAGAAACATGTTTCCATGCTTCCTCCCAGTGTGACTTTATTGCTGTAAACTTGCTGTCCAACTCTGTCTTGTCGGGCCCATACTCAGAAGGACATTCTCGCTGGAGTTTTTCTATCCTGTCATTGAGTTCTTCAATGATCATGTGCAACTCATTGACTTCGGGTACAACCTTTTCCTTGTCACCGGAAGACATCTTGTCAAGTCTCCGAGTCACATCGTATACCTTTGCTTTCCAACCTGTTAACTCTGCCTGAAGTCCGTTACAGTAGTCTTTCACATCCATGTTAATTCTCCTTTCTCATTTGTTGTGAGATAAAAAATGAATTATTATTAAATCATCACTGCGAACCCCCTTTGTACATGGCCTATGTATATGCTTTTTTAAGAAATAATTAGAGAGGTAAATGCTGTTTTAGCTTTAAAGTTAATGACGTCGTCGGGAGAAATCAAGATGCGGGTTGCGACAAAAACTTCTGCGATGTTAAATCAATATGAAATAGAAAGAGTAGAAATGAGGCCACGCCCCAGGAACATCAAGTGCCGGAATGCATGGAGAGATATGATTTTTGTTTGGATAATTTAAATGAAACCGATAAGATAGGATTACAATTGTTTTGTGAAATAGTTGCGTGAAATATCAGTCTTCAATAGATGGTACTTTTTCATAGAGGAGAAGCTTACAACATGCGTGTTCTTGGAGTTATCATTTCGATAAGGGAGAACGACCTGTTTGGATCGGGACTTACAAGTTTCGGATTCCATGAAGCTCAGAATTATTACTTCGTGTCCATCCAGAAATGTCTATTGTTCGTAATCTCTGCGTCAGACTCAGATTCTAATCCTTAAAATACCTAATGAATTTCTTCGGCTATAATCTTTATCTGCTGTAATATTTCAGATAATAACTTATTTATGGATGGTGACTCCCTCTTTAATAAAAACTAACATACAACATAATGGGAGTCAATTTAATTATAACCTTCTTTGAGTGATTCTTTCCATTACGAGAGGTTGCAGATTGCGACCATGGATCTGAAGAGCTACCCAGATCTGAGCAAGTGCTGAAATTGTTTTATCATACAGGCGATAAAATTGTATTTTTCGATTTTTCCCCATTAAATAGGTGAAAGATTGAACTGATTGGTGTATAAAACAGAGGATTAGACGGAAATCCGATTTCTGTTTTGAAGAAATGGAACGAATGGATATAGTACAATAGAGGATCATCATGACTGCTGAACAAGGGGGCTACTCATGAGGATTGGGTATCCCTGTATTAACAGAGGAATAGGTTGCACAGCCGGTTCTACGTTCAGACTTGCATCCTACTCAGAAACGCGATTGATACAAACCGTTCAGAAAAATCTGGATTGTCTCAAAAAAATTATTGAATATAATGTTGAAAATGGACTTCTTTTTTTCAGGATAAGTTCCGACACCGTTCCATTTGCATCACACCCTGTGTGCAAATATGACTGGATTGGTCATTTCAGTGGACAGCTAAAAGAGATTGGACGATATATCAGAGATCATGATATTCGAATATCCATGCACCCGGATCAGTTCGTACTCATAAACGCTCTCAAGGAAGATATAGTGGAGAGAAGTCTGGCTGAATTACAATACCACTGCAATATGTTGGATGAAATGGAACTTGATTCCACGGCGAAAATTCAGATTCATGTTGGCGGGGTTTACGGGAACAAGGATCAGGCCATTGAACGGTTTGTTGAAAGATATGCATCCTTGAACCAGGCCCTGAAACGAAGGCTGGTTGTGGAGAATGACGACAGGTTGTTCAGTCTCAGCGACTGTCTGAAAGTCCATCATGGAACGGGAATCCCAATAGTCTTTGACAGTCTTCATCATGCATGTCTGAATAATGGTGAAACAGACAGAGAAGCACTCATGCAGGCAGCGCAAACATGGCGGAGAGTCGATGGCCCTCTCATGGTGGATTATAGCAGTCAGCAACCGGGACATAATGTCGGAAAACATGCTCAGTCCATCGATACCACTGATTTCAGAAGGTTCCTGGAAAATATGAAAGGATGTGATTTCGATTTAATGCTTGAGATAAAAGACAAAGAGAAGAGTGGGGTAAAAGCTCTCACTGAATTGAAAGTTTTCCAATCTGAAGAGTATAGGAAGTGACCTGCGGACAACGTCTTCCACATGTTATGGATTTCCAGATATTAAATTTCGCAGTGTCGAATGGAGGAATCCGGGCAAGTTATATGGATAACGTGCTGAGTGGTTGGCTTTACTTTAGTCCGATTCGAATCTATATTAAATACCATATTCAACAACCTACAACTTTTATTGACGGAAAGAACCTCAACATAATGAGTGTCCACAATAAATGGCTAGGTTAAAATCATTGTCTTCCTTGACATTGCAGAAAATATCTCATTTCCGGATGGACACTCATTAGAAATCAAAAGTATTTGAAAGAGATGAAGCATCATGATGTCATTGCAACGGATGAAGAAACTGCAAGAACAAATAGGACGTATTCATCCCCCGTCCGATAAATCTATTCTGCTCTTTGAACGGAATCTCCGAAAAATAGTGAATACGGTCAATGAAAAGTTTCGAATTGAGGCAAAATACCCGAATTGGCCTGATGTGAATGAAAAAATTGATTTTCTACAAGATGCCCATTCCCATTTTGCCAATATGTATCTCGGTATACATCAGTTCAAACTCTACGAGAATCTTGTAGAGGAACTCCAATGGTATACATCCATGCTAAAGAGCAGGGGGATCTCCCTCGCCTATTTCAGTGAAATGGTAACTGCATGGATCATTGCCATTCATACCAACTGTCCTCCGGAAGCCGCGGGCGAGCTTGTTCGCCCTCTCGACCTTTTAAAAACATATGACATGGAAATCTTCAACACACCTGAAGCACCGGTCCCCGAACCGGATAAAGAACTCGTTGATTTTCTTCAGCTTCTTTTTAAGAACAGGCGCCGTGATGCAATCAGGCATCTATCAGAGTATCAGAAGACAGGAGATTCACTGGAAGAGATTCTTTCTAGGATCATTATTCCATGCGTGCAACACGTGGGATATCTATGGGAACAAAACGAAATAAGTGTTGCCGAAGAGCATACTGCGACGGGTGCTCTGCGTTCCGTATTCGATGCGTTTTGCCGGTCCATACCAAATTCCGGGGATATTCCTTACGAGCTGATCCTCAGTTGCGTTCCAGGGAATGAACATGAGTTGATTGTGGAAATACTCGCAGGTTATTTAGAGACAAAAGGCTGGAAAGTGCTTTTCATCGGGCACAGCACCCCGGAAGACGAACTTGTCCACACCATTTCCGCGAGCAGTGCTTTTGCTTTGCTCCTTTCGATTGCGCTTATAGCCCATTTGCCTTCTGCCAAGAGTCTGATGGAAAGGGTACAAAAGGAAAAGGGTGACATACGCATCCTGGCAGGGGGCAGAGCCGCATTGATTGGACAATCCGGACTGCTGAACCTTGCTGACGCGGTTGTGGCTGATTTTGAGGAAGCACATGTGATTCTTGAAAAGATGGTGAACAAGGATGCGTAGAATAGCAGCCCTCAAGATGCTGTTGCATGACCGATCCACAACGGCGGGATCGGTTTCTGGAGTCATTGCAATCATCTTTCTGGTGGGGCAGCAGCTTGCAATTTTCTTTGGACTATTGAATTATATGTCCATCTTGGTTGATTACAGTGGAGCGGACATCTGGGTCGTAACCCAGAAAACAGACAACATCAACTCAGCAGGAACATTGCCCATGCGGTATATTGATAGGATGATCGGGCTTGACGGTATCGAGTGGGCAGAACCCATAATCATAAGCGCCGGACTTCTCAAGAGGGCGAACGGGAATTATCAACCGGTACAGATCGCCGGCATGAAACGTCCGAGAATGGCGGGAGGGGCTTGGCATTTTCATCAAGGTTCACTCGCTTCTCTCCTTGATGCGGAGGGGATCAGTGTCGACCTGCTCGATTTTGCAACATTGGGCGATCCAGAGATAGGTGATGTCTTCGAGATCAATAAACAGAGAGTGCGTTTGAAGGCGATTACCCTGAATGTACGTGGGTTTGGGGGTATTGTGGTATTCACAAACATGAACAAAGCACGGGATATAGCTGAGTTTCCACCTGATCGATGCAGCAGCATCCTTGTGAAGGTAACCGATTCAAAGAACATTGATGGCATGAAAAGGCAACTGAAACAACTTTTTCCAAACTTGGATGTAATCACAACCAATGAATTATCGAGGCTCACTCGGTTGTATTATATTCAGAACACAGGAATCGGAGGCAGTTTCGGATTCACAACAATCATTGGAGCGCTCGTGGGGGTAGTCATCATTGCGTTGACCATGTATACGAATGTGCTTAATAAACAGAAGGATTATGCAGTGCTTCGCGCTCTTGGCGCGCGAAAGAGGGATGTGCTTGTTATTGTGATGTATCAGAGTATATTCATCGCACTCATGGGTATTGTTGCGGGTTTTACTCTCCTGGCACTTTTTGTTTTGTTTACCCGGGACTCAAATCTTCCCAGCTATATGCCTCTCTGGGTGCCTCCGATCCATGCGTTTTTCACCTTACTGCTATGCATGTTCGGTTCATTGCTGGCGATGCAAAGAGCCATAAAGATCGATCCGGCGTCGGCATTTCGTTGAAGAGCAGGGGTCTTCTCAATATCTTCGGGAAATATACTTATGCCGTAGCTCCCCTTTGGGCTACGGCATGCTCCCGGACTTTTTGAAAAGTTACAGGGGCAGGAGATTTCTGAGTTTATGAAAGATAAAGTGATTCGTATGGAGCAGGTTGCAAAGGATTTTTTTGACGGAAAACAGCTAAGACGAGTCCTGCATAACACGGACCTTGAGATACTTTCAGGAGAGCTAACAGTTATCGCCGGACCCTCCGGGAGTGGGAAAACGACACTTCTTACCATTATGGGTCTTATCCTCAAACCATCGGAGGGAAAGATCTATGTGGGGGACCAAAACGTGACCGGACTTTCCGAAGACGATCTTGCGACAATTCGTTTGAATCATTACGGATTTGTGTTTCAAGCAGCAGTGCTTATCCCCGCCCTCACTGTTATGGAGAATGTTCTTCTTGCTCCTTGTATTCAGGGGGCACGGGTCACTTCAGCCGTACGAAAAAGAGCCGAAAAGACTCTGGAACAAT
>JAXHSZ010000104.1:0-14317 GCA_034190725.1 Thermodesulfobacteriota bacterium | reverse complement strand
GTCTAACTGGCCATTGGTCGCTAATGCTTTAATCGTAGGCTTTTATAGTTATCAAGTACGCAAAAACCGGATGAGCCTAAAAAAGGTGTGTTTTACTCTCCTTCAGCATCTTTATGTACGCTGCAGCAAGGCTCCTCCTTATCTGATAAATTGGCCTGTGAATTGGCACATCTGGAACAACCAGACGAAGTATCCTTGCCACTCACGATGAGATAGATTCTTCTTCCCAGGATAAATACTGCAACTGCGACTACAACGAATACAACAATATCATCAATCATTTGAGTATGTTATAAAAAATTAGAACTCTATTATAATGACTTCTGTTCTCCTTGTTCGGGATAGTTTTTAGAAGAAGCATAAAGCCAAGACAATTGTAAAAGGTCATTCAACCTATCACAAACCTATACCAAGAAACCGCCCTGCCTGGAATACGACCAGACTGACCACATATGCTATGACTGTGGTATAGATCATTGCAAAACCTGTCCATTTCCATGATCCTGTTTCACTCTTTATGGTGGCCAGGGTTACAAAACAGGGTGCATAGAGCATACAAAAAAGCATTAGAGTAAATGCACGTAAGGGATTCCACCCTGGTTCCACCTGTAACTTTCTCGACAATGGTACTGAGGTTTCTGGATCCATTTCACCCATACTGTAAACAGTACCAAGGGTTGCCACTACAACCTCTTTTGCTGCAAATCCACCCACAAGGGCAATATTTATTCTCCAATCAAAACCCAGTGGGTCAGTAACTCTTTCCAGGGTCTTCCCTATCCTGCCTGCAACAGAATATTCCACCTCAACCTGTGCTCTCTCCTTTTCATCCAGACCCATCAGGAGTTCTTCCGGAGGTTTCGGAAAAGTAGATATGGCCCACATGATAATGGAGACAAGGAGAATGATGGTGCCTGCTTTCTTTAAATAGTGCCAGGTCCTCTCCCACATATGGATCAATAGACCCTTAGAAGTGGGCATTCGATAGGGGGGAAGCTCCATCACAAATGGAGTATGGGGGCCTTTCAGTACTGTCGATCTTAAACCTCGTGCGGCCAAGAGGGCAAAACTCCAACTGATTACAGTAATAACAAACATGGTCTTTGCCTCTGAAGCCGTAAAAAAGGCGGCAATCAATAGAGCATATATGGGAAGTTTTGCTCCGCAATTCATGAAAGGAGATACCAGGATAGTGGCAAGACGTTCTTTGGGATTTTTTAATGTTCGGGTGGCCATCACTCCGCAAACGGCACAGCCGCCGGAAATACCTCCTGAAACGATCATGGCCAAGACCGAATTTCCATGAAGCCCAAAATATCGCAACAACCTGTCAAGGAGAAAGGCCATGCGTGCCATGTATCCCGAGTCTTCAAGGATCGCAATGGCAAAGAACATAAGCATTATCAGGGGAACAAAACTCAACACACCCCCAACCCCATCCACCATACCATTGATAACCAACGACTCTATAATACCATCCGGCAACACTCTGATTCCAATGTTCCTGACCAGCCCGAAGAAGTTTTCCAACAAACCCACCGGAATATCACTCGCCCAGAAGACAAACTTATATGAGAGATAAATTATCCCCGCCAAAAAAAAAGGTCCAAAGGTTCGGTTGATTAAAACCTTATCCACTCTATCTGACAGAGTCAGTCGTTCATCCATAGTTCGTTGAACTGCTTCTCGGCAGATGCTTGTAATATATCCATATCTGTGATCGGCTATCAGCCCTTCAGGACTATCATCAAATGTGTCATGTACATGTCGTGCAATCTTTTCAACCCTCTTTAACAGGTTGTCCCCGGAAGCATTGCTCCTCATGAGTTTTACAACCTGTTCATCCTGTTCTAAAAGTTTGATCGCCAGCCATCTGGGAGGATAACAATTGACTTCTGATTCGTTGCTTTGGATTATCTCACTGAGATCATCTATCTCTCTGTCCAGCTCATTTCCGTAGCTTATCTCTATTGGAGACCATCCGTCCTCTATAAGAGTCAGATCTACAATGACATCAAGGAGTTCCTTCATACCCCTGTCCTTTGTGGCTACAGCAGGAACAACAGGAACACCCAGCAATTTCGATAACTTATCCGTATCTATCTTCAAGCCTCTGGACTCGGCCAGATCCACCATATTCAGAACTATGATAAGGGGTATGCCAATCTCCATGAATTGAAGGGCCAGGTAAAGGTTTCGCTCAAGGTTGGAAGCATCAACAACATGGACCACCATATCGGGCCTTTCATCTACAACAAAATTTCTGGCAACAAGTTCTTCCAGCGAATATGCTGTGAGGCTATATGTACCAGGAAGATCAACCACTTTGATCTTAATATTTTTATGTTTTACACTCCCCCATTTCTTTTCGACCGTTACACCAGGGTAGTTTCCCACATGGTGATACGCACCGGTAAGGGAATTAAAGACCGTTGTCTTTCCGGCATTTGGATTTCCTGCAAGAGCAATAGTGACCTCTTTCACCGATCAGTCCTCAATGTATCTTTTCAATATCTATATCCGAAGCCTCTTTACGCCGAAGTGTCAGGTGGTATCCTTTTACCTTGATCTCAATGGGATCACCGAGAGTTGCCTTTGTCTCTACCTCCAGTAAGGTGCCTGGGACAATACCCATATCCCGAATTCGACGGTTTATTTCACCTTTCCCGTTCACTTTTATCACTTTACCTTTCTCCCCTATCTCCAACTCGCTCAATTGCACAACATCATTCATAAACCATTGTCTCCTTTATCAATATATTCGTACTTGACACACCAAAAAGGATGTAAGAACTACTATTTATCGGTATTCTTTTGCAGAAAAAAATTCATAAAGGCTTGACCATAATCTTATGAGCCACCCCGTGACCTATACCCAACCGTGTATCACCAATGGCGATGAGAAATGGACCCGGATTGCCCTTGTTGATGACCTCAACTTCCATACCGGTCTTCAGCCCCATATCTGTTAACCTCCTGACCATCCCCTTCCCGCTGTTCAGGGCTTCGATTCTCACCTTTTCTCCTGGAGAAACCATCGTCAAGGGCATTATGGGCTCCCTCCCTCCAAAACACTCATTACACAGACCGTATATTTCCATCCTGTGCTGGAGATCATGGAATCCTTTTTTCCGAGCCACTTCCGCCTGAAGGGTTTCGATTTCGGGGTCATAAAACTCAGTGATCCTTCCACAACGAGTGCAAATAAGATGGTCATGATGACTCCCCAGATGGAGGTGTTCGTAGCGTGGGGGTTGATCCTTAAAATTTTTCTCATTGGCGAATCCGAACTTAGCAAAGAGTTTCAGGTTATCTGAAACAAAATTCTCCCTAAAGTCAAATCCTTTGTTTATAAGTACAGACGTAAATTCACGCGCTGTCAGATGATCCTCCAGTTCGAGAAACACCTCCAGGATACAAAGGCGATCATCAATCATGTCAAGGCCTTCCTTTTCAAATATAACTTTGAATTGACGGAAGATCTCCTTGTGACTATTTTCCATAAAAGACTCCGTTCATTGAAATTTTCACAGTTACACTTCTCATATTCCTACAGACAATCTCTACAATACCCAAAGAGTTCCAATTTATGACCAGTTACTTCAAATCCATAGTCCTTTGAGAAGGTTTCCTGAATATCTTCAATAAAATCTTGTTTGAATTCAATAATCTTTTTACAACCAAGGCATCGAAAATGACAGTGATGGTCATTTCCATACTCATGTTCATAATGCATATGACCGTCTTCAAAGAAAACTTCCTTTATCAAACCACTATCGATAAGCAAAGGGATGGTCCTGTATATTGATGCTTTCGAAATATTTTTCTTCTTATTTCTCAAACGAAGGTAAAGGGTGTCCACATCAAAATGATCATGAGTTACAAATACCTCCCTGACGATTGTCTCTCTTTCAGGTGTATTCCTTAGACCTTTTTGATTCAAATAGTCCCTGAACAGCCCTATTCCTTCCGTCTTTCCCATAGAATATACCTTAATTGTTATTGAGTTTCAATTGCAATAATAATGCAGAACTTTTCATTTGTCAAGTGCGAAGCATATTTTTCGACCTGTGTGGTTAAGCAAAGTTGTTGCAACCTGTGAACTCGGTGTACTGCACAAGTGGATATTTTTCAGTTTTGCTCCAATAAAGGTGGAACTGATTATCATTTTGCATTCATAAACCTCTTCGATATTCAGAGACAACATTAATGAATAATACTATCCCTCTGGTTTATTTGATTTGTCAAGCTCTTTCGATGAAGGGTTGATACTCAACAATTGACAAAACAGCAAATCAGCGACTCGTCAATGAAAAGAAGTGGCTTCAATAAAACATTTGACTTAAAAATCTCTTTGTGAAAAACTAATGCACATATTAATCTCGTCATTGTAAATTTTTTTTTGACTCTATCTTGAGTATTGTCTGAAATCCATTGCATAACCAATGTCCATCCATGAATGGCTATTTTCTATAATATCTGCGTCAGACTCAGATTTTAATCCTAAAAATACCCAATGTATTCCTGCGGTTAAAATCTTCGTCTTCCTTGACCTTGCAAAAAATATCTCATCTCTGGATGGACATTAACTGGCTGGAATGCCTTAGTTCTTTGATATACTGTTGAGATGTGATTTCGGGTTGAGAAATTCGGATTTAGGAGTGATTTCGAGAGGACAACCGTCAATCAACGTAAATTCGGCAAACACATATAATTCTTCCTTTGAAAAGGATGGGTTTTAATAAGATTCTAAGGGCTTTGATCACGACGATGAATACGCATAAGAGTAAAAAATCTGCATACAACGAGTTACCCAATTTTCATAAAAGGTAATATTTTAGCTTTTTGAAAAGAGTCGCTTTAACGACAATCAAATTTTAATTCATGCAAAACTCACATCCAAGTGAGCGTAAAGAAAGAATGAGTATATTGCCATTCAATTCAGTATCTCCATTCCAGCCTATTTCAGACACAAAATATGAGACAATTCCCTGTTCTTTCTTAATGCTCACTCAGATGCTCAGACAATACACGCATTAAAATTTGACCGCCGTTAAAGCTTGCTTATAACTTTTTATTTCATACAGCTAAAATAATACCATAAAAGAAAAGAGAGGAGACTATTATGAGACAGAGTTTCTTAACCGGATCAATTGTTCTCTTTGTCGTCCTGTTTTCATATCCGTATTGCTGTTATCCTAAAGATATAAGAGGTATTTCCGAAAAGGAAATTAAGATAGGGGTTATCTACGACCAGACCGGTCCGGCTACCACGGTCACCTTGATGGCAACAGAGGCTTTTAAAAATTACTTCCGCTGGATAAATGATCAGGGAGGAATTCACGGAAGAAAGATACGGTTAATCATAGAAGATGATCGATATCAGGTTCCCGCCACAATTGCAGCATTTAAGAAACTGGTTTCTAAAGACATGGTATTTGCAATCCTTGGGCCTGGATCGAGCCATGGTTATCTTGCCATACGATCCAGAATTATGAAAGAAAAAGTTCCCACTCTAATGCCTCCCACATCCGACAGGGTCGTTGTGCCCGCTCAGCACTATATCTTTGCAAATGGCCCAACATACGAAGATCAAATGAAGACGGCATTTCAGTATATAGTGAGAGATCTTAAAATGGACAAGCCAAGGATTGTCTTTATAAGGGCAGACAATGAACGAGGAAGAATAGGCCTTAATGCAGCGAGGAAGTCTGCAAAGAGGTTCGGATTCGAATTAGTTTCCGAGGAAGTTCTGAATCCGACTTCAATCGCGTCTACTGCAGAGGTAATGAAGATGAAAATGAAAAAGCCTGATTTCGTCGTATTAAATATTATGGTGCCCAATCTATTTGGACTGATGAGAGCTGCAAAAAAAATGGGGCTGGCAGCATGGTTTGTTGGTGAACATTATCTCACGTCTGCCGGACTCGTGGAAAAAATGGGAGATGTGGGATCTCAATATATTGGTGGCGGAATCTGCAGTCCTTGGTATCACGATTCATCCGGAATGGATAGGCTGAGAAGTATCACCCTCAAATATCGTCCAGGAACCGAAAAGCCTTTCAGAAACAGTTGCTACACCCAGGGATTCTGTGATGCTACGATATTTGTCGAGGGATTAAAAAAGGCGGGTAAAGATATGGATGCCGAAGCTTTTGTAAAAGCCCTTGAGTCATTTCAAGAGTTCGACATGGAGGATATGTGCGGAAACATCACATTTACCCCTGAAAACCATAAGGGATCAAGGTACCTGAGAATGTACAAGGTCGATGTGAGAGAAAAACGCCTGATACCCATCTCTGACTGGATGAAACCGGAATTTTAATTATTTCCCTTGAAAAACCCTTCTGCTTGACATGAGGACTTCCCTCTGATATATATACAAGAGTTCTTTATGAATAGCAATGAAGCGTAACGTTTCATTTTACATTCGAATCTCACGGAAGGACAAGAATATGAAAAAGACCATGATCTTGCTTTCTGTTTTACTTATATTTTGTCTCTTGTTGTTTCATGAAGGAAAAGCAGATGATTCAAAAGATCACCTTAACCTGTCCCTCACAAAGACGATTCATATAAAAAAACATGGAAATTATAAAATCTATTATGATCTGTATACTATCAAAGAAGGTGATTGGTTATGGAAGATACTGACGGAGAAATATGATATCTCTGAGGAGCAAAGAGTTGATTTTTTACGCATATTGAAAAGAATTAACCCTACAATCTCAAATGCAGATGAAGTCTACCCGGGACATCAGATCATGGTCCCTGTGAGATTGGAGTTCGACACGACCAAATCCCCAGCCGAAACCCAGATCCAGAAGACCAAGGAACATACATTATCACCGCTTTCAACAAACGTACAGGAATATACGGTTCTGCCTGGTCAGAGTCTTTCCGGAATATTGATATATGTCTTTAACGTGCCAAAGCATCTTGTCTACAATCAATACATTGAACTCTTTCACAAGTTAAACCCTTCTATCCAGGATTCTAATCTCATTCAAGCCAATCAGAAGATACTCATCCCAGTCTATATGACTCCACAAAAAAAGGAACCTGAAACAATCAAGACGGAAGAAGTCACTCCATCACCCACTGTGGAAGTCCATGAGGAGCGAGAAGCATCTTTATTAACCAGAGAAGTGAAAAAAGATCAAGACATACCCTCTTCAAATGAAATTGAGGATGAGTCGCCATCAACCGAGGAAGAGCAAACTGTAACCTCAGTCCCTGAATCTGATCCTCAAGTCATCAAAGATTCAATTGGAGCTTTTTTCCCTGGTGTCGAGGATCGTTACATTGATAAGGGGGATTTTCACATTCCGATACCTGGAGGTGGTGATCTTACCCTAGATACTGCTTCTTTCCCCATATTGGAGATTGAAAGTGGAAGAAAGATCATTATTGATTTCGGAGACAAACTGCCCGACAAGATAGAGGGACTCATAGAATCAAACTGGAAAAATTACAGAATAGTAAACGTCCAGAAAGAAGATACTACGGAAACCGTCTTCAACAAACTCCTTTCCCTATCAGACTATCACTCCGTTTTAAGCGGAGACAGACCTTTTGTGCTCAAGGGCAAAATAACTACTTCCATATGGGCAGATTGGGTTGTCATTAAGAGCAAAGACAGTCAGAAGAAAGGTACTGTCTATGCCCTCAATATTATAGATAAAGACAATAAAGGAGTTCCAACGGCAATAAAAGATTATCTTGAAAGGCAGGGAGTGAAGGTTATAGATCTTTCTCTGACCGGCAATCAAGAAAAGGAACAAGACAGCCAAGAGGATTCGGTGAGGGAAGAGATTTCTATACTGAAATCCTCAACAAACAAAGAATTGATTCAAGCTTTTCTGAATATGATAGATCAGCCGTTCGCCGAAGGGGAAAAGTTGTCTCTCACAAAAACAAGCAGTGGCGGTTTTCAGATGGGAGTAACAGCAGATATATTCCTCAGAAGGGGGGGAAGTGACAGTATCATCAGTCTTCAGGATCTCCCTGATGAATTGGTCGATATACTCACTGATAATGGTTTAAGGATTTTGGAGATTGGGAAAAGTGAAACACCATCATTCATCATCTCCAAGCTGTTACGGTTTTTGAACATTGAATTTTCATCTTCAACATTTCAGTTCGATACTGTTCAAAAAGGACATCCCCATAATATCTCTTTCTCAATACCCGGACTCCTCCTTCAGAAAGATCCTTCTTTAAAGATCCTTCTTACAAGGGCCAATTTGGATAGGGGTTTGGTCCGGTTTTTAAGGAAAAAAGGGGTAAAAGCAGTAATGTATTAAGTATCTGTCATAGAGTCGTATCATATTTGTGCATCTCAACTCAGTATTGCTTGAACAGCTCTCACAATCCCTTCTTCATCCAAACCATATCTTTTTCTCAGGAGTTGCTGAGGACCATGCTCAATAAATTTGTCTGGAATACCGATCCGCTTGAGTCTCACATTTAAGAGGTCGTTCCTTTCCAAAAGCTCTAAAACAGAGCTGCCGAATCCACCTTCCAGGGCATTCTCTTCCACTGTGATGATTGTTTTTATCTCCTTCACAAGAGACACGATCAATCTCTCATCCAAAGGCTTTACAAAACGGGCATTGACAACCGTACATTCGATACCCCTTTCATGAAGGAGTCTTGCGGCTTCCATTGCGGGATAGACCATGGAGCCTATGGCAATGATCAGAGCGTCATTCCCTTCTCGTAGGACTTCTCCCTTACCTATCTCCAGGGATTTTAATTCTGATTCCAGTTTCACACCATATCCCTTCCCTCGGGGATACCTAATGGACACGGGACTCCCACAATCAACAGCTGTCTTGAGCATATGCTGGAGCTCATTTTCATCTTTGGGGGCCATCACCGTGATATTAGGTATATGTCTGAGGTAAGAATAATCAAACATCCCATGATGAGTAGGTCCATCTTCTCCCACGACCCCACCACGATCCATGGTGAATATAACAGGCAATTTCTGCAGACACACATCATGAACAATCTGATCGTATGCTCTCTGTAAGAATGTAGAATATATAGCTACTATGGGGATAAAACCATCGGTCACCATGCCGGCGGCAAAGGTAATGCCGTGTTGCTCCGCTATCCCCACATCATAGAATCTATCAGGGAATTCCTCTGAGAACTTATACAGCCCGGTCCCATGACACATGCCAGCGGTTATCCCCACTATCCGATCGTTCATCCTGCTCAACCTCACCATGGTATCTGCAAAGATATCCGTGTAGCTGGGAAGGCTTCTCTTTTCTACAACAGGTTGACCCGTCTCAATGTCAAATGAACCAACACCATGGAAATGCACTGGATCTTCCTCGGCTGGAGGATACCCCTTGCCTTTGACCGTTACGACATGAAGAAGTACAGGTCCCTTTAGCTTTTTAATATTCTTTAGGTTTTCAATTAAGTGATCAATACGATGTCCCTGGATAGGACCTACATATGTATATCCTAATTCTTCAAAGATTACGCCAGGTACGAGAAAACCCTTAAAAGATTCTTCCGCCTGCTTCACGCGTTTCAGCAGAGATTCTCCTATACTTGGAATCGTTTTAAGGAAATTCTTCATCTCGGTTCGAAACTTTGTGACCAACTGTCCGGTCATGAGACGGTTAAGGTAAGAAGAAAGAGCACCCACGTTTGGTGAGATGGACATCTCATTGTCATTGAGCACAACTATAATGTCTCTGTTACGATGTCCCGCATGATTGAGCCCTTCAAAGGCCAACCCGGCAGCCATGGACCCGTCACCGATTACGGCTATAACCTTATTCTCCTCTCCCAGAAGGCACTTCGCCTCCGCCATACCCAGCGCTGCTGAGATTGACGTCCCACTATGTCCAACATTAAATGTATCGTAAGGGCTCTCTTCCCTTTTGGGAAAACCACTGATACCTCCATCCTGGCGTAATGTATGAAACCTGTCTTTCCGGCTTGTCAATATCTTATGGGCATACGTCTGGTGACCCACATCCCAGACCAGTTTATCATGTGGAGTATTGAAGACATAGTGAAGGGCAATGGTCAGCTCAACCACGCCGAGGCTCGAAGCCAGATGACCACCATTTTTAGAGACTACGGATATGATCTCCTCCCTCATTTCCTCCGCTAACTGTACCAGTTGGTTCAGGGCAAATGATCTGATATCATCCGGTTTATCTACTGTATCGAGTAATCGATCCACTGGAAAAATATTCTCCTCAAATGAGTGTTTTTCTTGTGAGCAGGATACTTGTTATACAATGAAGGCAATGTCCATTGAGTTGATACATGTTCTCTATTCTCATTGTAGGGCACAGATAAATCCATGAACTTTAATACACCACCTTCGTTTTCATTCACCTTACAGAAGCTATCGGCAGGAATGTACGTTTTATACGGATTAACAACTGAATTTCAGCTTATGTGACTCTTTTCAAAGACAAAACTGTTTCTAAAAAATGACTACCCAATACCCAACACCTCAAAATATTATAACAGAATTAAAAATTCTCACCAGTTTTCAGTTATCGTTTCCGAGTCCCAACATACCTGGCAATCATCCTCAAAGGCTCTGCCTGACCATTGAATTCCTCAAGAGAATCGATTGCTTTGCCTATTAATGCTTCTGCTCTCTTTTTGGATTTATCGAGGCCCAAGACCGCTGGGTAGGTTGCCTTGCCTCTCTCAGCATCACTTCCCACATTCTTCCCCAGCAGTTTTTCATCACCTTCTATGTTCAGTATATCATCAATGATCTGGAATGCCAGGCCGATCGCCTCCCCGTACTCGGACAACAGTTGGATCTCTCTTTCATTACCACCTCCCAGCTTTGCCCCGGCCCTGACGGAAACTGAGATGAGGGCCCCTGTCTTATGGGAGTGGATATATTCCACACAGGAAAGGTCCACTTGCTTACCCTCTGACTCAATATCAACCATCTGCCCACCAACCATTCCAAACACTCCGGTAGCATCAGCTATTTCATGGATCACATCTAAAACAACCACTGGAGAGAAATCGGAAACTGTGTGCGGGGAAGACATCAAACGAAAAGACTCCGTTAACAGAGCATCCCCCGCAAGCACGGCGGCAGCCTCCCCATATACCTTGTGATTGGTGAGATTCCCTCTTCTATAATCGTCATCATCCATAGCCGGCAAGTCATCGTGAATGAGTGAATACGTGTGGATCAATTCAAGAGCACAGGCAAAGGGAAGTACGCGCTCTGTGCGCCCGCCTACAGCTTCACAAGATGCCAGAATCAGGATTGGCCTCAGCCTTTTTCCACCTGCAAAGAGGCTGTACCTCATTCCACTGGAGAGGGTCGAAATATGTCCTTTCGAAACAGGAACATACTTATCAAGGGCATCGTCTATCAACCTCTTCTTTTCTTGAAGGTATGCAGTTATGTCCAAAACCTTTCCTTTCTAATCCATTTCACCTTCTTCATCCATTGATTCGAAAGGTTGGGGTATTAAATTGCCGTTCCTGTCTTTCAGAAGGATCTCCACCTTCTTCTGAGCCTCATCAAGTTTCTTGGCACAGAACCTGGAGAGTTTAACTCCCTGCTCAAAGAGATTAAGGGACTCCTCAAGATGTATATCCCCATTTTCAAGCTCTGTTACAATAGATTCCAGCTGCTTCATTGCATCTTCAAACGTCTGTTCAGACATGTAATCCCTCGGTAAAAAATTCAAATATAAGCATCCATTTTCATTCCATTGTCAATACACTTTTCGCATTCCAAATCTCATCGCTTATTAAATTTTTGTGTAACTGATACGGAAGCACCATTAAATATAATACTCCAAAAGAAACCTCACTTGAGAGAAGAGCAGTGCTATGAATCTCTGCTGATATTTGAATACGGGGTGATGAGCTTTTAAGTTCCATGATCCGTGTCCTTGATAAATATCTTTCAGCAAGAGATCATGAATCAGTATAAACTTCATCAATCACATATATGATACAATGGACCTTCAGTATCAGTCAAGTATTTACATCTCTTTACAACAAACCTTCAAGCACGATGAGATGAAGATGCATCTGTTGTCAAAGAAGTCCGTTTCAAAACTCTCTGGACTCTTCCAAAAACCACTCAGAATCCTAAATCCTCACCGATGATCAGAACCTGGATATCTGTAAAAATAGGCCGCCGTTCCAAGATAACCGTTGCTCTGCATGCCCGGAAGGGAGAGTTACAGTCATTACAGAAACCTGTGACGGCACAAGGGATATCTATACCCATGTCCTTAACAACTTGAGGAGTGGCCACATCTTTGATTCTTCTCAAGGCACTTTCCATATCTTTCACGATCTTGTTGATCCCCGCAACAACGATGACCTTCCCTGGGCCAAACATCATAGCCCCCACACGGTTTCCTGCCCCATCCGTACTCACCAGCATCCCTTCCAGTGTGACGGCATTAGCGCTGGTGAGAAAGACATCACAGGTCAAATGAGCCTTTCGTATCTTTAAAACTTCTTCCGGGGAAAGATCGGGTTTCCAATGGTCATAAATCACATTGCCCTGCTTCTCAAGAGCGTCCAGCACCCCTATCTGCCTCATGGTCATAGAGCCCCCCACTCCAACTGTCGCCTCTTTTGATATCTGGCTGAGAATATGGGTACGGGCCGACTCTCCGTCACTCATATACTGAGCCTCAAAAGCATTCTTCTTCAATGCTTCCACTGCCTTATTGGCTCTCTGTTCCTGCAACCATTCCGAAATATTCTTCATGTTCTGTAAACGGGCAAAATAAGGATTTTCATTGCTGCTGTTGGTCATAATATGATACCTCCTTTCAAAATAATACCTTTACGTCAAAACTATAACGGCTCCCACTCCATCATTATTATCTCCAATAATTCAACCTCATAACCCTCTCATAAAATCCGGGCGGAGAAGAGAAGTATCCCTTTTCTCCAGGATATCATCCAGCTCTTCCAACATCCTTTCTCGGTCATAAGGAAGTCTCCCTCGAAGGGCAAAGTAGTTTGACGCATGCATGGAGCTGCAAAAGCAATCGGTAAAGCTGCAATTCTCTATGATCGTTTTCAACTCTTCAAGAGACTCAAATGGTGATATCAGACAAAATTCCTTATTTCTCCACCGGTCATAAAGAGGCGTGTTTGGAACCAGGGTGAGTGTAAGTGCGCCGACAAAATCAGGATCAATCTCAGTGAGAACCCTGGCTGTTTCAAGGGCGTGCTTCTTGCTGCCTTCTCTCCCTCCCAGCCCCAGTATTACCGTAACTGAAAGGGCTATTCCGGCCTCCTTGACTTTCCTGCCCGCTTCTGCCATCTGATCATGATCCACTCCCTTCTTGACACGTTTCAGAACTTCGTCATCCCCGCTTTCGACGCCCTGATAGAAAATACCCAGCTTGAGCTTTTTTAGTTCCTTCAGTTCATTTGGCTCTCTCCTCAATATGTCCTGGGGTGTGGCATATGTGCTGATACGTTCGAGGGATGGAAATTTCTCATTCAGGTGCTCCAGAATCGTTACCAGTTTTTGAAAGGGATAAACCAGTGCGTCTCCGTCTTGCAAAAACACTCTTTTGCCGTCCCAGCTCCTCGCAATTTCATAAACTATAGCCGGCATTGTCGGGTGATAAAAACGTGAGTTCATAAAGAGAGCAAGGGCATCAATCTCCTCTTGAACATCCTCCAACGGCCTCAATCTCAGTCTGGACCCGTAATAACCGCAAAAAGTACAGGTATTGTTGGAACATCCTTTTGTCAGGGGGAGAAAGTAACTCCTCCATTCGCTGGGAGGGCGAATAATCTGAGGTCTCTTAAAAGTCATATCAAATACCCTTGGTTTTGATTTCATTTCCATTCTTCAGGTCTAAAACCTTTGCATTTCAGGCGACAAGCTTTTACAGGTTACTCTGTACCGGCGTGGGAGAAGCTAGGATTCAGGAATCAGAAGGCAATCATAATGAGTGCTCCATGGAAAATAAGTGCGGAAAATGACCCTCTTCATATGCGTATTTTGATTCCAGTCTTTCATGAGCATGAAAGATAAAATGCTACGTGGCTTCAGCTGATTACCTCCCGGCTATCACCTCATGATAGCAAGTGCTCATTTTTTATGTATGAAAAGATACTAACAGCTAACTGCAAAAGGGTCAAATGAAATATGTTTCTGGAAGATAATGGATAGGAAAGGGCGATGTCGGTTCACAGTAAAATTTTTTATTCAGGGACCTAGATAAAAAGTATGTTGATTTATCAAGCCCCCTCAATAAAAAGTTTACAACGATTAAAGACTTTACTGAAAAAAGAGTGGAGTGCGAAT
>JAXHSZ010000103.1:0-5991 GCA_034190725.1 Thermodesulfobacteriota bacterium | reverse complement strand
TTTCGGGACCCAGATGTTGGGAGACATGGGTGCCGAAGTAATTAAAATAGAGGTACCCGGAAGAGGTGATCTTATAAGGGCACTTCCGCCAAAAGTAGAAGGAGAAGGCTATTATACACTTGCTCTGAATCGAAACAAGAAGAGCATGGAACTGGATTTGGGCACGACTTCGGGCAAAGAAGCCTTCTACGACCTGGTGAAAATATCGGATGTGGTATTTAACAATTTCAGGGCAGGATCAATGGAGAGGTTAGCCGCAGACTATGAGACCTTGAAAGAATATAATCCGAAAATCATCTGTTGCTCTATTACCGGTTACGGTCCCACAGGCCCTTATAAAGATCGACCTTCTTTGGACGATGTGGCCCAGGGATTAGCAGGCGCCATGAGTCTTTCCGGTGAACCCGACGGCCCCCCAATGAGGCCGGGTATTCCCATTGCAGATATCTCAGCAGGCATCTTCGGCGCTATGGGAGTGATAACGGCACTTTATGACAAGGAAAAGACAGGTGAAGGGCGGAAGATAGAGATTAACCTGTTAGAGTCAACGATGTTTCTGATGTCCAATCATTATCAGATGTATTTCCTCACAGGTGTGGCACCCGGGCGACAAGGTTCAAAGCACCCTATCCTGCCTCTGGCCGGCGCATATCAGACAAAGAACGGTTACTTGATGCTCGGTGCGATGTGGCCGCGGATAGCAAGAGTCATAAACAAAGACTGGCTGATGGATGACCCAAGATTCGACACTACTGAAAAGAGGTTTGCAAACCGTAAAGAACTGGAGGAGATCATTCAAGAGGGACTGATGGAAGTCGATACTGAAGATTGGCTTGAACTCATGCAGGTTGAGGATATGACTGCCGCCCCAGTAAACACACTCGACAAAGTGGTCATCGATCCTCAAGTGAAACATAATAAAACCGTAATTTCCATGGACCATCCTGTATGCGGACAAATAAAGGCTATCTCCAATCCTATCCACCTCGTTGACTGCGTTAAAGGAGACTCGGAGCCGCCCCCGACCCTGGGGCAACATACTGATGAAGTACTGAAAGAGATTCTCGGTTATTCTGATGACAAAATAAGAAAAATAGAAGAGGAGATAAAGGAACACGCAGAAGAGTTGGAAAAACGTGCAAGCAAGAAGATTTAGGACTATGGTCTGACCATGAATGTGTCCTAGGCAAGATTGGCTTAGAAAAGTGCATACGGGAAGTACTCCGAAGGGATTACATTAAAAGATTGTATTTTCCATAATCACTTCTTCACTCATTAAGAATACTAACGCATACTCTCTAGCACTGTGATCGGGAAGATCAAATAGGAGACGAACACAGTGTGTAGAGATCTAATAATAATAGGAACACCTTATACGTGAAGATCAATAATAATCTAAAAGGAGAACTAGAAAATGAGTGTTTCGTCTCACAGCAATAATACGCAAGAGAGACTTTTGGGGAAATGCCGGGTCCTTGATTTAACAGAAGGAGGCTACAATTTCGCCGGGAAAATATTAGGTGATCTGGGTGCCGATGTCATCCGCATTGAGCCCCCCCATGGAAGCATCACTCGACGAATGCCTCCTTTTCACGAAGGGGCGCCACTTCTGGAGTGCAGTTTCTTCTGGCACGCATACAACTTGCAAAAGCGAGGTATTACCCTCGATCTGGATTCAAAAGACGGCAGAGAGCTTTTCAAACGTTTAGTTAAAACCGCAGATATTGTTTTAGAGTCATTTCCCGGTGGCTATATGGGGAGCATAGAACTTGACTATAAGGCGTTAGAACACGTCAATCCTGATATTATTTTTACTCATATGAGTACATTTGGAGATCATGGACCGCATAGTCACTATAAGGGTTCAGACCTCATAAACTGGGCGATGGGTGGAATGCTCTTTGCAACGGGTGACCCCGACCGTCCACCGGTGCGGGTCAGTTTTCCTGTATCTGAGGCAGTAACCGCTGCTCAAGGGGCTGCGGGAACGCTACATGCCTGGTGGCACAAGATAAATACCGGAGAAGGTCAGAAAGTGAGCGTTTCCGCCCAGGAGACAATGATATGGGTGTTGATCATGGGTGTTGGATACCCTATTATTGACGGTTCTGTGCCACATAGAGAAGGAACTTATCGGGGTTTTGGAATGGTCAGATGGAGACAAGTCATCCCATGCAAAGACGGTCATATCAGTATTTACATAATAGCAGGTCCGTCAGGCGGTGGGTCCATGAGGGCTCTGGTCCAATACATGGATGAAGATGGTATGGCCAGTAAGGAACTGAAGGACAGGGTTTGGGAAGAGTGGGGTCCTGCAGACCTCGTTCGAATGGGCGAGGTACAGGCATTGAAAGAGATTAGAGACATAGAAGATAGAGTGGCCCAGTTCTTTGCTCTTAAAACAAAGCAAGAGCTTTTCGACAGAGCATTACATAACAGAATTCTACTGAGTCCCTGTGCTACAATCAAAGATCTCACGGAGAATCCGCAGTTGGAAAGCAGAGGTCTATGGGCCTCAATTGAGCATCCTGCGTTCTCTAAGCCTCTCAAGTGTCCAGGATGGTTTGTCAAGGTAGGCGAGTTTCCTCCGACAATTCGTCGTGCTCCTCTACTCGGTGAGCACAATGAGGAGATCTATCTGAGAGAACTCCAATTGAGCACAGTTGAACTGACATCTTTAAAAGGCGTTTGTGCAATATGAAGATGATTAGAAAGGAGAGCAGAATGGCTGAGAAAAGGGTATTCGATGGGATTAAAGTTCTTGACTTTACGTGGGCTGCAATCGGGCCGTTGGTAGCCCGGTATCTTGCTATGCATGGTGCAACTGTGGTTAAAGTTGAATCCCAGGTTCACATTGACGGAGTCCGTATGCTCCCACCATACATAGGCGGAAAAGTAAGCATCAACGCCGGTTTTTTGGCTTCCGAGGCGAATATAAACAAGTATGCTTTGGGTATCAACTTGGCCAAACCAAAAGGACCGTGGACGATGAAGGAAATCGTCAAGCGGTGGCAGCCCGACATTATAACAGAAAACTTTACACCCAAGACCATGAGTAAATGGGGGCTTGACTACAACTCCGTAAAAGAGATCAAATCTGATATTATTTTTTTTAGTTCATGCCAGATGGGGCAAGACGGTATTTGGTCGGATTATCCGGGTCTAGGTCATCTGGCTGCTGCCATGGCAGGCTATTTTGAGATGACAGGTTGGCCGGACAGGGGTCCATCGGTCCCCTTCGGCGCTTTCTCTGACTTTGTCTGTCCACCCCTCGCCATATCGGCAGTAATAGCTGCATTGGAATATCGCCGCCGCACCGGCAAAGGTCGGCACATTGACTTGTCCCAATTGGAGGGAGCTGTCTCGTTCTTCTCCCCCTTAATTATGGATTTTTTTGCCACAGGGAGACAGACAACTAGGCAAGGCAACAGGGACGAAGCATTCATACCTCACGGTGTGTATCCTTGCCAGGGTGAAGAGCGATGGATAGCCATTAGTGTGACAAACGATGTTGAGTGGAAGGCTCTATGTGAGGAGATTTCCAGTCATTGGTGCTGTGATGAACGATTTTCCACCTTTCTTTTACGCCGAGTTAATGAGGATTCTTTAAATCAATTATTAAGCGCCTGGACACAAGAGTTTATAGCTGAAGAGTTGATGTCTCGCCTGCAGAAAGCCGGAGTACCGGCTGCTGTTGTGCAAAATAGTGCTGACCTCTATGAAGACCCTCATCTGGCAGAGCGGACTTTCTTTCGTATAATGGAACATCCTGAAGGAGGGACTTGCCCCGTAATGAGAGTTCCTTTCCAGATGTCAAAAACGCCTGATTCAAGGGAGCGCCTTTTCACCGCTATCGGTCGTGACAATGAATACGTGATGCGGGAACTTGCCGGGTTCTCGGATGAGGAAATATCAGAACTGGTGATAGACGGCGTGGTGGAAGTTTCTTAATTCTGTTTGGAAGTATTCAATATTGCACAAAATAATAACTTCTTAAAAAGTTCGAGAAAACGCCGTAGCTCACAGGGAAGCTTACATTCACTCGTATGAGAAGAATTTTGGGCACATGAAAGATACTCGTTTAAAATTCAAAAAATTCGGGCTGTGACCCTCAGACATTTTAAATTTTTTAACACCGAGTATCCTATATGATTGCTTCCAAAATCCACAATGTCATTCATAAAGGCCCCCCTGTGCGTTACAGCATAAGTCTATTTCACGAAGTTATTGAGAAGTTATCATAAAAGTTACGTGTTGGTTAAATTCAGAATGGAAAGGGGGGACAGTATGGAACAACGGAAGGAGCTTCACTGAAGAGTGAATACCTGTTAATAAGTGTTTCCAGGATTATAATTAAATAGTATCCATACAGAAATGAGATATTTTCTGCAAAGTCAAGGAAGTCGAAGATTTTAAAAGCAGGAATACATTGGGTATGTAGGGGCACGTTGCTACGTGCCCTTAAATCTGAGTCTGACACAGAGATTGCTGAAAATAACCGTTTATGAACGGACACTAAATAAGGAAAGGAGTGATTACGATGATTACAATGTTTGGGAAAAGGATATGTCTGCTGTTTGTGGGCCTTATAAGTATTATTTTACTCATTGGAAATTACCACTCGGTTATGGCTAAAGAGTTAAAATTGACAATTGCCACACATATATCACCTGCTTATAAAGATGCATGGCCGGTTTTTCCAAGTTTTGTTGATTATGTGAATAAACGTGGAAAAGGTAAAGTATTCCTAGATTTTTATCACTCAGGAACCTTACTCAATCACAAACAATTACTGCCCGGTCTTATGCAGGGAACTGCGGATATGATCTTTCACACAGATGCCTATCTTATGGGTACTTTTCCAATCCTGGGAATTCTTGAACTGCCTTTTATGTATGCAGATCCTGAAGTAACTCTCAGAAAGCTGACGATAGGATCGCCCTTATATGAAATCATAAATCAGGAGTTGGCTAAGAAAAACCTTTTTATGGTATTCACGTCATCACCCTTCCCTGAATACGTGTGGACCAATGACAGGCCTGTTAAAAAGCCTAGTGACTTACAGGGGCTTCGAATAAGAGTAGCGGGGCGTATTGGGGCAAGGGTGCTTAAAACTCTTGGGGGTGCATCTGTTTCTCTGCGTTCTGCTGAAATCTATGAAGGGCTAAAAAGGAAAACAGTTGATGGTACTTTATGCGCCGTACCTACAATTCCTGCAAGAAGCCTTCAAGATGTATTGAGGCATGTAACATTAAGTGATTTTTCTTCCTACGGTCTGCAACTTTATGTACCCTTGGATAGATGGAAAGATTTACCTCCTGATGTCCGTGAACTCCTGTTGGATGGTGGAAAACTCTTTGAAAAAGAATTGATAGAACGTATCAAATCATACCATAACAAGCATTACTGGCCTCTTATTAAGAAAGCAGGGGTAGAGATTATCAAGCTCACTCCTCAGGAGCAAGAAGTTTTTAGAGAGAGAGTAAAGCCCGTATTGGATTGGTGGAAGGGCCAGCTGCCTTCAGGGGTTGGAGAAAAAGCAATACAGTTGATTACTGAATGAATTAAGTCTTTTCCCTTGACTTGGAGCAACATCGGCGAAATGAAGATGTATACGGACGTACAATTGAAAAGGAGGGAATTAATATGAGAAAGGCGCTTGTATGCAAAGACACCACTTCATTAACAATCGGTTCAATATTGTTTCTATGTATGGTTTTTTTATGGAGCGCCGATGGACATTGTGAATCTGCAAGGGGTGTTACGGACGACACCATAAAAGTCGGTGCCGTAATTGCTATGACAGGCCCTGGTGCTGGCACGTTGTTTCCATATCAAGAGGCGTTCAAAAACTACTTCCGTTATGTAAACGAGCAAGGGGGTATCCACGGGAGAAAGGTAAAATTGATAGTAGAGGATGACCGTTTTACAATACCTGCATCTATTGCTGCCTACAAGAAACTCCTCTACAAAGACAGTGTGCTGGCTATC
>JAXHSZ010000102.1:0-7978 GCA_034190725.1 Thermodesulfobacteriota bacterium | reverse complement strand
CTGATATTGACAAAAGCAGACTTGTCCCCATCACCGGATGGAGAACACCAGAGGAGTGAAAATAGTTCTTCATTTCTGAACGGATTTATGATAAACTTCTTCTTCACTATAGTTGAAAGGAGGTGAGGGTTTCTATTACTGCGTTCAACATACACTTCGTTTATTCTTCGTTTACTAATGACACTTCAATTTACGCGTGAACTCATGCTCTATTATTTATGAGTCTTCTGCCTATTTTCATCTCTCATCGCAACTTCTATAAGCACCATAGACCTTTCAAATGAAACCTCATTTTGAAACTGATTGTAAAGAACTAAAGTCCTTAACTCAAGTTCAGTTCAGTGCTTCTATGTCATTTCGAGTGAAGCAGGAAATCTTCTTTTTGCCGAGTCTTTTAAAATACCGAAAGGAGGAAAGGAAATTGAAACAAAGGGGTAACATCATCTTAGTAGTACTTATTTGTCTCATTATTATTCCGGTTCATCTTAGTGCTGGAGAAAATATTGGGGTAACAACAGATACTGTAAAGATTGGGGGGTTGGTTGATTTTACGGGCCCTCTGTCCAGCACCTACCAAACACTCATAGAGGGTCTGAGAATATATATCCGACATGTGAACGACCAGGGAGGAATTCATGGGAGAAAGATAAAACATGTAGCCGAGGATGATCGTTATTCCATACCTGGAGCTATGTCCGGTTTTAAAAAGCTCATTTTCAGGGACAAGGTGCTGGCCCTTGCCCCCGGGGCATCAGGACTGGGACATACCCATGCAATCATTCCATTAGCCGAAAAGAACAAGATCCCCCTTTTGGCTGCCACCAATGAATACAAATATTATAATCCTGTGAGGAGATACGTCTTTGCCCCCCTTCCCTTTTATGAAGATCAAGTAAAGATCATTTTCAAATATATCATGGAGGATATGGGGGACAAGGACCCAAAAATAGCTGTAGCTTACCCTGATGTGGCTTCAGGAAAAGTAACATTGGAAGCCTCGAGAAAACAAGCAAAAAAACATGGTATCAAGCTGGTTGAAGAAACGGTCATTCCCATCATGGTGGGAGACTGCTTCTCCCAGGTTATAGGCCTGAAACGGTTGAAGCCGGAATATGTTATTGTCCACGGGTATGTGGCAAATACTGTCTCCTTTTTAAAGGATGCTCAACGAGGTGGCCTTCATTGCAAGTTCTTTGTTGTTCAATATGGGTGTTCCGAGGAAACCGTAAGAATAGCAAAGAAAGCGACAAAAAAAATGATGGGTGTCAATTGTTTCGGTTCATGGCATAATGATAGTCCAGGCATGGTGAAGCTGCGCGAAATAACTTTGAAATATGCTCCGAATTCCGGGAGCAGGACGAGAAACTATATGCAAGGTTGGTTTGTTGCCCTTATGACTTGTTTGGGTTTAGAAAGGACAGGAAGGGATTTGACCCGAGAGAGTTTTGTGGATGGGCTTGAAAAGATAAGAGACTATGATACAGGCGGTATTTGTGGTGTTATTAGTTATGGTCCTGCCGACCACAAATCAATAGAAGAACACAGGATGTATAAGGTTGATGTGGAAAAGGAGGTTCTTGTCCCGCTTACTGGTTGGAGGAGGGCCGAGGAGTAAAAGAGACCACCTTCACCAAATGATTAAAAAAGGATTTATATTATATGAGATCTGTGTTGTTGTCACAGGCAGAACAATCTCTAATGAATTGGGGATTGTTCCGCCATTGATCGTTTTGTCAAATCCCTATGAAAGGAGGTGATCAAAGAGGAACGTCCCTGTAATACCTGTCTAAAATAAGTTATTTGTGTCTTGGAGGTAAGAAAATTGAAATTCCTCTACTGAGATAATTCTTCGGATTTATTCATCTCCACCGATACTGTGCACAGCATACAAACAAACATTACGGTTGTAATCCTCAGTGCTTTCGTAAAAAGAGTACGTTATTTCTGCGCAAGCCCTAGGCAACAATGGTATCTTCTGCTGAGCAGTCGCTTCCCCTCTTCTCAATTCTTCTATTTCCCAAAATCTCATCTTTTATTTTCAACTCGTTCTCTAACAGACTCATCCCTTGGCTCATAGGATGTTTCCGATGTTACAAAACTGATAAGACATTCCACAAGAAATTTCAAAACGTATTCATCAATGTGGCTCATTTTCTCTAAAAGTCCGGTACTCATAAAGAGGGACTTTATGCTGTCCGCCCTTGAAAGGCAATGCAGTTGAATTAAGGGAAATTTTTATTAACGCTCTTCTTTATTTCAAAACTTCAATCTTCAAAGATTCCTCCCCCTTCCTCACTCCCTCCCACCAGGGGAGAGAGGACTTCTTTTGAAGTATATTTATTCCCTTCATTCAACAGCATTGCCCTTGGAAGGGGGGGGGACATCGATAGTTTATACAGATGTTTTCATACTCATCGGATAAGAAGGAGGGAACCTCAATGAAAAGAGAATTTGCAGTGAGGAATTGTAGTTCGTGGGTCATTTCACTTCTTCTGATGTCAAGTGTTGTTCTTTTTTACCCAACTGTTGGAAATGCTGAATCAGTCAGAGGGGTGACGGACACCACAATAAAGATCGGAGGAATTCTCGACCAAACAGGACCGTTTGCAGGGGATATAACGCTGCCTGCAAGTGAGGCCCTCAGGAACTATACGAGATATGTAAATGACGGAGGTGGGATCTTTGGAAGAAAGATAAAGCTGATTATTGAGGATGACCATTATTCAATACCCGTAGGTATAGCCGCCTTTAAGAAGCTTCTCTTCAAAGACCGGATATTTGCTTTAGTTGGACCAGCGTCAACTCCTGAGGCGAAGGCCCTTTATGGACAGATAGAGAGGCTCAAGGTTCCCAATATAAGCGGTGCTCCTGATGAAACCCAGGTAAGTCCCTTAAAGAGATACATATTTATGCCATTTAACGTATATGATGATCATTTGGGAATAGTCTATGATCACATTGTCAACGATCTGAAACCGAAAAGACTGAATATCATCCTTGTATATCCAGATGCAGAGACAGGGAAGATTGCCCTTGCATGCACCAAGAAGTGGGCAAAGCATTTCAATTTCACATTCCATACTGAGATTCTCAACCTGAGCGTTCTCGATGCCACTTCCCAGGTGATGAGTATCAGGAGGAAGAAGCCGACACATATTGTGATACATCACGGCTCTGCAGGGGCAGTCATGCTGCTCAGAGATCTCAGGAAGTTCGGTCTGAATATCCCTGTCTACGGAGATATGCTGAGTTGTACTGAGGATACGGCGATCTTGGGGGGCGACGCTTCGAAAAACTACTTTGGTGTCCACCCCTTTTCATCCTGGTATGAGGTTGAGGATGGTGTACAAAAAATGCGTAAAATCACTCTACAGTATAAACCCGGCACTGAAAAGCCGTATCGTAATAAGTTTTATGTCGCTGGTTGGGTCATCTCCAGAGTTATATATGAAGGGATAAAACGGGCCGGAAAGGACCTGAATAGTGAAAGCATGGTTGCTGCGCTTGAGAGCTTCAGAAATTTTGATACTAAAGGAGTATGTGGCCCAATCACCTTTACCCCTACTGAACATCAGGGGATATATCACGCAAAACTCTACAAGGCCGATCCTGACAAGGGTGAACTGGTGCCTTTGAGTGGTTGGAGACTGCCACCCCTTCGGTAAATAAACGACACTTCACTCTGAAATCGCTTTTCAATGTCACTTTTAAAAGGAGGAAAACATGAACACAGAAGGAAAGTCCATTTGGATAGGTGTGCTTCTCTCTGTCTTTATTCTTTTGCCTGGCACTTCGGGCTATGCTGCAGAGGTGAGGGGCATTACTGATACAACCATCAAAGTAGGAACCATAGGAGACTTGACAGGCCCGGTTGCGGGAGTCTGGGTTCCAGCAGCTGGATCGTTAAAGGACTATTTTAATTATGTAAAAGAAATGGGAGGGATACACGGAAGAAATATTGTGAATGTCATGGAGGATGACAGATATTCTATACCGTTGGCCCTTTCTTCCTTTAAAAAACTCGTCTTTAGGGATCGGGTCCTCCTTGTCTTTGGAGCTTCCGGTGTGGGCCATACCCATTCAATAATCCCCCTTGCACAAAAGAACAATGTGCCCATGATTGCGGCCACAAATGACGGGAAATTCTTTGATCCCGTCATAAGACAGGTGTTCACACCTCTTCCGTTTTATGAAGATCAGTTAAAGTTGATTTTCGAATACATCTTTAAGGATATGAATGCAAAGAACCCTACAATTGCCCTTGCCTACCCGGACACGGGATCCGGTAATATCTCAAGAGATACGTGCAGGGAGGCAGTAAAGAGGTATCAAGTGAAGGATTTCATAGAAGTTATCATCTCTGCGGGTGCTGGGGATTTCACTTCTCAAATATTGGCCCTGAAGCGATCAAAACCAGACTATGTAATCATCCATGGATATATAGGCAGCACCTCGGCCCTATTGAGAGATGCATATAAATTCAATTTGAAGAGTAATTTCATAGCAATCCAGTACGCATGTGTTGACGATACAATCAAGATTGCAGGAGTTGCGGCGAAAGGTTTGATCGGTACAAATTGTTTTTCTTCATGGAATGATGTAAGCCCTGGGATTGAAAGGATGAGGAAGATCGTAAAGAAGTATCATCCGGCCACCAAGTGGATGAACAGGAACTATGTAAATGGGTGGTTTGCTTCAATGCTGATCCATAAGGGGCTTGAAAACGCAGGCAGGAATTTGTCCCCTGAGGCCTTTATAAAGGGACTTGAAAAGATACAAAACTTTGACACAAAGGGCATATGCGGGGTCATTTCATTCGGGCCGGACGATCATAAGTCTATTGATTACAGCAGGTTTTACAAAGTGGATCTTGAGAAAAATCAGTTCGTACCCATCACAGATTGGAGGAAGCCAAAAGAATAGAATACAGGGAAGAGGGGACAGGGTGCAGTTGTCAGGGTGAGGAAAAAGATTCTTCGGTCTTTCCTGCAAAGACAAGAAAGGGATTGTCTTTGTCCCTGTTGAATCATTTTGTAAGAGGGGGAGGTGAAATCATGGCTCTAAAGAGAAGAGCATCGCCGTTTGTAATTTGCTTGTTAACTCTTTTACTTTTTTTGCCGGTCTGTTGGGGCAGAGGCCCGGTTGTCTGCTACGCAGGCGAAGTTCAGGGAGTAACGAACAAAACAGTAACAATCGGCTTAATGGGTGATTTGACGGGGCCCGCTGCCGACGTATGGATTCCTTTTGCTCACGGAATCAAAAGCTTCTTCAAGATGGTGAATTATGGCAGGGGTGTCCAAGGGAGAAAGATCAATTACATCCTTGAAGATGACAGATATTCCATACCGCTTGCTCTGTCTTCTTTCAAGAAATTGGTTTTCAAGGATAAGGTCTTTGCACTGCAAGCAGCCTCAGGGGTAGGTCACACAGCAGCAATTATTCCTCTTGCAGAAAAACAAAAGATACCAACCATAGCAGCCACAGGGGAAAGCAGGTTTTTTATCCCGGCACAGAAGTATATATTCGGCCCTCTCCCTTGGTATGAGGATCAGGCAAAGCTGGTTGTAGAATTCCTTTTCAATGATATGAAATTTACAAAACCAAGTATTGTACTCCTGTACCCGGATGTGGGTTCCGGCAAGGACAGCAGAAGTGCCTTTCGCAAACTCGTGAAGATATATCCTGTAAAGAAATATGAAGAAGTGATCTTTTCTCTCGGAGGCATGGATTTCACATCTGAAGCGCTTGCTTTAAGGCGTTCGAAGCCGGATATGATCTATATCCATGGTCATGCTCCCATTGTCATTTCAATCCTGAAGGCAGCTCACAGGTTGGGGTTGTCTTCGACTTTTGTAGTCGCTCAATATGCCTGTGTGGACAAATCTGTAGAGACAGCCGGTAAGCTGGCAGAAGGTTTGCTGGGTATCAATTGTTTCGGTGTATGGGATGATGCGACTCCTGGTGTCAATAGATTGAGAAAGGCTTCCATGGCGTATAATCCCAATGTGCAAAGGAGGGATGCGAACTTTTTCCAGGGGTGGTTTGTTGGGATGCTGTTCTATCAGGGCCTGAACAATGCAGGAAGGGATCTCACCCGAGAGAATTACCGGAAAGGACTGGAAGCTATAAAAGACCTGGATACTCAAGGAATCTGTGGGATTGTATCCTTTGGGCCTGACGATCACAAAGCTATAGATTACCACAGGTTATACAAGGCGGATATGGAGAAGAGGAGGTTCGTTCCCATTACTGGATGGAGGAAGCCGAAAGAGTAGAAGACAGAAAAGAGGGTGCAGGGTGCAGTTGTCAGGGTACAGGAAAGGATGGATGAAATCGGATGAGAACATCTATAACATATCCCATAATAAAAGGGGCAATGATCTGACCTGAGGTGAAAAGTATTGAAGGTCTGCAATCCTCGTCAAATAAGGAGGGTAAATATGAAAATGACGAAGTGTCTCTTGTTTTGTACGGCAGTCTCATCTTTTGTCATTGCATCGGAATATCTTACCTGCGCTGCCGAGATAAGGGGAGTATCAAAGGACACCATTGCGGTCGGCATTATAGTAGACCAGTCAGGCCCGGCTGCAGCGGCCGTTACATATGCAGATGCCGCAAAGAACTACTTTCGATATGTGAATGATCATGGAGGCATTCATGGCAGAAAAATCAGATTAATAGCGGAGGACGACAGATATACCATTCCCGGGGCATTTGCAGCCTTTAAAAAGTTGGTCTTCAAAGATGAAGTATTGACCATCCTTGCCTGTGGGGGGACCGGTCAAACAACGGCATTATTTTCGAGTATCGAAAAGAACCATATGCCCGTAAATACTCTGAGCTGGTCATGGACCATGACCGATCCTGTGAGACGTTATGTCTTTACACCTGGAAATGACAATAAAGATGAAATGAAAATAATAATGGATTACATTGTCAATACATTAAAACCCAAGAATCCTCGAATTGCGGTTGTATGCCCGGATGTGGAATACGGCAAATCCGGGACCAAGGTTGCCCGGATGAAGGCAAAAGAACACGATGTTGAACTGGTCAAAGGAGAAATCATACCGATCAGTGCCATTGATTTAAGTTCACAGGTCCTCAGCTTAAAGAGGAAGAAAGCCAGCCATATCGTAAGCCTTACGATTACAGGTCCGACTCTGGCTCTCCTGCGAAATTCCAAGAGGCTTGGCTATTCTCCTGTTTTTGTGGGATCTTTTCATATTTTTGAGGATGAGGTTGCGCAGGCTGGAGGAGAATTGGCAAAGAAAGTATACGCTGCGGGGGCGTTTGGATCATGGTTTGACGAAACAAAGGGCGTTTCAAAGCTAAAAGAAACGTCGCTTCAATACACTCCCCACATGAAGCCACCCAACAGATACTACCTGAAGGGGTGGATTACAGCCAAAATCACTCATGAAGGAATGAAAAGAGCAGGCAAAGATCTGGACGGACAAAGCCTGGTAAATGCCCTGGAGACCATTCAGAACCTGGACATGGAAGACCTCACAGGACCCATCAGCTATAGTCCCACTGATCACAAGGGAAACGATTATGCAAGAATGTATAAGGCTGATATCAAGAAGGGTTATTTTGTTCCTGTTACCGGATGGATACGGTCAGAATGAGTTCACAATGTCATTCATAAAAGCAATCTTGTGAGCCACGGCATATACCCGGACTTTTGAGAAGTTGCCGGAAGAGTTGACTGATTCAGAGTAGTTAGTGTCCGAACGAAAACTGTCTTTTTCGTCAATCTTTGCGTCAGATAAAAATTTTAATCCTCAAAATATTCAATATATTCCTACGGTTTAAATTTTAATCTTCCTTGACCTTGACGAAAAATCCTAGTTTGTGTCCATCCAGAAATGAGGATTTTTGTTCAAGATCAAGGCATGCGAAAAAAATAACCGCAGGCATATGTTTGATATTCCGAGGATTATTTTTTGAGCATAACGCAGATATTGGGCAAAAA
>JAXHSZ010000101.1:0-10449 GCA_034190725.1 Thermodesulfobacteriota bacterium | reverse complement strand
CTCCGTCACAGCACCCGTCCACCTGACAACTCATATCCGGCGGAAATTCTTTTTCGTTGTCCTCTATACGAAGTGAATTCTCAACGAGACCTGCAGCGGTAGCCGTTGCAAAGGCTGCAACAGGTCTAGCAACGGTCATGACCGGATCGAGCAGAGCATAGGTCAATGCTATTGAGTCCACACCGGATTCAGGGGTAGAGATGAGAAATGCGGTGGTCGCCCCGGTATTTGCTCCCTGTTTTTTAATGGAGACAGCTGCAGGCAGGACTCCGCAGGAGCACAGGGGTATGGGAATACCAAAAAAGGCAGCCTTGAATACAGAGGCAAACCGCCCTTTACCCAGATGGTGAGCAACCGTTTCCGGACTCAGGAAAATCTTCATAATTCCTGCCACAAGGATGCCAAACAGTATATAGACTGAAGACTCTTGAAGTAGTCTCCAGGATTCGAGAAAAATGTCTGAAAGAAATTCCATTATGAACCTCTATAATTATGTTGTAACTTTCTAGATGTCAGGAGTCAGATTTCAGAATGGATAAAGGGTCCCGTTTTCATTCTGGCCTCTGAGTATTTTCATCCCTCACTCCTTTACGTAGTCAAGACCAATTTGAATCAGATCTGCCACATGTTCATCATCCAGAGAATAATAAAGCACCTGCCCGTCACGACGGTTCTTGACCAATGACAAATCCTTCAAACGTCGTAATTGATGAGAAACTGCTGATTCGCTGATATCCAGAAGTGCCGCCAGATCACACACGCACATCTCTCCTCTGTTCAGGGCCATGGCCATCTTCAGTCTTGTCGGATCACCCAGGGCTTTGTAAACAAGAACCAGACGATCCAGATCCCTCTCAGGAATGGCTTCATCCTTGGCCCGTTCGACCCTATCCATGTGAACTACTCGAACCGAGCAGCCGTCTTCTTCAACGAGAGTGACCTTTCGAGTACTCATACGTTCTCCATTGAATATCTGAATAATTGTTCAAATATAACATCGCATTTGTTCTTTGTCAATAAAAAAGTCTATGATCAATGTATAGAATACTTAATGTTACTATGAGATAAGTTCACTTGTTTATTGAAAATTCTCTTGAAATTTCCCTTTTTTTGAGTTAGAGACAATCGAAATACTTTTCAAGTAGCTTTTGTTTCGGGTTCAGATCATCTTGGTCGCAATGCAGGTAAAAATTGGGAATATGAAGATCTTGGCTGGATAAGCTTTGCAATTGGTTATAATTTTGCTGTTAAAAAATAAAATATCTTCTTCATCGTTGTTTCGTCTTAAGGTTTTAACAATAAAAATCATAGAAATAAAAAAACAAGATGAAAAAAAGATTGACATTCATAGACGACCGGTCTATTATTATTTGTGAAAAATGAGAGAAAACATAAAAAATAAACTTCTTGAAATCGGTGCTGAAATAATTCATCTTAAAGGATTCAATCACACGGGCATCAAGGAAATACTCGATGCAGCCGGGGTGCCAAAGGGTTCTTTCTATAACTATTTCAAGGACAAAGAAGATTTTGGACTCCAGGTCATTGATCATTTTGTTGAGTATTTCTCATCTATGGCCAGAGATATACTTGAAGACAAGTCCATTCCCCCCTTGGAGAGACTCAAGAAAATGCTCAGTGGATTCATTGAGTTTTTCCATTCCAAAGACTACGCATTGGGTTGCCCAATAGGGAATCTTGCACAGGAGATGGGGGATTTAAGTCCTGCTTTTAGAGAAAAGCTCAAATATGCCGTTGATTCTATGGCTGGACATTATTCCAAAGTTCTTGAGGAAGCACAGATTTCAGGTGCTTTATCAATGGATCTTGATGTGAGAGATACGGCTTATTTTATCGTGTCCAGCTGGCATGGCGCACTGATACGGATGAAGATCGAAAAAAGCCCTGAATCTCTTCAAAACCATCTTCGATTCATCCTTAACTATGTTCTAAAATGTTGATGAATACTTCAAGCAAAAATTTTTAATATATTATAATAGACCGGTCTATTATAATACGCAAATTTGATCTCCCACTCTTGAAAATATTTAAAATTTGAACATGAAGATGGAGACTCTGCCAGGTGTGGATCTGGCTTTTATTAACCCAGTGTTTCAAGCGTATGAAATGGAGGAGAAAAGATGAATGTCAAAGAGACAATGAAAGAAGTCGTTACAAGCCACAATCTGATCCGTATTGCAACCCTTGATTCTGATGGTGCACCATGTGTGAGAAGTGTAGATTATGCTATGGGCGATTGTGAAAACATCTTATACTGCATTACTCAGAAAAACTCAAGAAAAGTCGATCAGATTAGAAATAATGGAAAGATAGCCTTTTTAATTGACCATGATTGTCATGAGTGGGAGGATCTTCAAAAATTGAAGTATATTAAAGGAACAGGGACCGCAACAATTGTTGAAGACCCTGAAGAGATGCAAAAGGCTTTTGGACTGTTGTTACAAAAATTTCCTTTTCTTGCGAATTTGCCCGGGGAACCCTCGGACATGGTGGGAATACGTTTCGAATTGAAAAACGTATTGGTAACAAATAATTCTATTGAATTTGGACATACTGAAACCCTTACCTAATTAATTCATAATAGAGATCCTGAAAGCACTTTCCGGTACAGATGCAGTTTGGGGGCCTCACCACAGGCCCCCTGCTGAGAAGGGAACATTACGAAAACCAAAACCGGTATGGATCTGTAATCATGTCGTTTTGAGGATTCTGCAAACAGGAATTTTTGCGACTCGTGTGTCCAACCAAATTCACCTATGGATTCCTTGCTTTATATGACATGTGTAGGGGTAAGAGTTAAAAAGGATGGACGAATACGTAAAGAATAAAACTTGTTCAGGTTAGTGTAAGTCATTTCCTTAATACAAAAACATTGGCTTGCCACCAACATGGCGGACTTTGGGTGTATACTCATCCACTTCATAGAATTCTCTGATGTCAACTCTTTTTTGCCCCGTGGTGATCGTACTGATGGGGATGTCTGTATATATCCCCCGATTGAGGGCAACAAGACGTCCAAAAACACCTTTGAGAAAGAGATCAATGGCCATATTTGCGAAGTTAACGGCCACCATTAAGTCCAGAGAGTCAGGCACACCACTTCTCATCAGGTAGGAGAGCCTCTGATTGAGGACGTCCTCTCCAGTGAGTTCCTTGAGTATGGCTCCCGTCTCCTCTCCTATCCCTCCCAGTCTTCTGTGACCATAGGCGTCTGACTCTCCTGAAAGAATCATATTGCCCCCCATCATCTTTGATCCTTCTGAAATCGTAATCATGGCATAGTTTTTGGGATTGGCCCGTTTGTCTTTCATAATCAGTTCTGCCAATCGTTTCGGATCAAATGGAACTTCAGAGATGATTGCACGATCAACACCTGCCAGATATGCCGATATCAGTGATGTTTCCCCTGAATATCTGCCAAATAGCTCGATGACAGCAATTCTTTCATGAGAACCCGTAGAAGTTCTGAGGGCATGTATGAATGTAACGCTTCTTGTGACGGCTGTTGAGAATCCTATGCAATAATCTGTTCCAAAGACATCATTGTCCATTGTTTTGGGAATGGCAATTACAGGAAATCCTTCCCTGTGCAACCTCTCTGCAAAACTGAGGGTATCGTCACCACCAATAGGAATCAAAGCATCAATTTGCAGATGCTCAAGGTTCTTCAAGACATGGGGTGTGAAGTCCCTTGTCCCTTTTTTGAATTCTTCCTTTAAAAAATCAGGGAGATCATTTTCTCTCGCAGCACTGGGATTTGTTCGAGATGTGTGCAGATATGTGCCGCCGGAACGGTCGATGGTTCTGACTTCCGGTGGTTCTAATTCCTTGATACACTTGTCTCGGCTCGTAGGGTCATCAGGATTGTATTCCAGAATGCCGGCCCATCCTCTCCTGATTCCTATCACTCTGATGTTCTCCATATTTGCTCTATAAACCGCTGTCTTGATACATGGATTCAAACCCGGCACATCTCCACCTCCGGTCAGTATAGCTATTGTTGATTTGCTGCTATTATTCGTCTTCATTGTAAGTTCTCCTTCTATGATTCGTAATTCTAAATCTAAAAATCAAACTGTAATTTTATAGTACATATCCTATGGTAAATATTTTCGTCTTTCATAACCTTGCAAAATATATCATTTCTGGACAGAACTATGATGAGTCCTTTTTTCGAATAGAAAATTTGGGCTTGGTTACCATTATTTAATTCTTAAAAGAAGCTGAGGTAATGTTTTATATAAAGTGATGCTGCAGAGGTTCGTTTGAGGAATGAGTCCTATATTAATAATAAGTCAAACATAGATGAATCCTGAAAGGAATAAGGATGAGTTTCTGAATTTCTGATTATTCTATGACTCAGTAGAAACTCGTTTTGTATTGTTTCCTTATTATAACTTAATTTCATCTCTTATAAAAGGATTTATATAATAATTCAGGCATGAAGACACTGAACCAACGAGATTATAATAAAAGTTGCTTATGTTTATTACCTTCCTTTTAAAAGGAGGGTGATGGTATGCAATCCCCCACTCTGAAATTGCCTTTTTTGTTTTTAATTGTTTTTGATGGACAAGCCCAATACTGTCTGGTACATTGAATACAAGCAGACTGTGACAGATTAATAGAACTGTATACATTTCAATTGGTTAAAGAAACACTCTCATCTGGAATGAATGTTCCCTTTCTTCTCTGTTCAGGATATGATATAACGACAAAACAAAGATGAGAAGAAAAAGAGATAAATACGGCACTCATCGCAGCCGAAGCTATTTGACATCTCAGAGACTGCATATAAAAGGAATGAATCGCATATGTGAGGTATGAGTAATTTGCATTTATAATCTGCAACATACTTTACAGAACGTCAGTAAATAATTAAAAACGATTAAAATGACAATTCATAAAAGGAGGGAGCACATGAGAGATAAAGAAAAGTCTGTGGACCGGAAAGCCTTGCAAAAGATCACCGGGGGAGGGCTTGTTTGGCTCGGAGTAGCATTTCTCGTAGTAATGATATTTCTATTCAATACAATACGTATCGGTCGTGTAACAGGCGAGCAGGTCGGTGTTATGCTTAACAAGATAACAGGGAAGATCACCATAATCGAAAAGTCCGGAGCAAAAATTTACAATGGATTTACAAATGAGTTTTTTGTACTTGACAAAACCCTCCAGACCCTCGATATGACTGGAGGATCGGTCGTCAATAGGAAAAGAGGGCCTGCCCAGCTGGAAGATGAAGTTTTGAAAATTAAAACCGTGGACGGAAGTGATGTATATATTGCTTTAAAAGTTCAGTACAAAATAAATGCGGATATGGCAGATGTAGTCGTCACGACGTCAGGCCCTGATGATAATTACAAGAGGAAATGGGCAAAAGACTACATCCGCTCAAAGTGCAGAAACTATCTTGGAGAGCTTACCACCGAAGAGTTCTATGATGCATCCAAGCGGGATGTGAAAGTACTCAAAGCCCAGAAAGATACGAATACACGGCTTGCTGCTTTTGGAATTGAGATAGACAGCATTGTGATTCCTCAAAAACCCAGATTTTATAAAGAGTATGAAGAGATGATAAAGAAAAAGAAACTTGCGGATCAGGCCGTGCTGGAAGAAAAGTCAAAGGCCCTGGCGGCAAAACAGCGTCAGCAAACACTCATAGTGGAAGAGACGAACAAGAAAAATGTTGCAGTTGAGCAGTTCAAGGGTGAGATGGAGCAGAAGATAATCGCTGCAAAGGCAGCGGGAGAAAAGGCGAAAAAGGAAGGGGATGCCTATTACGATCAGGTGGTGATCGGTGCTGGAGCAAGACTGTATCAACTGAAGAAGAATGCCGAGGGGATACTTGCACAGAAGAAATCAGAAGCCAAAGGCATTGAGGCATTAAAGAAGGCTCTCGAAGGTCAAGGTGGACGGAACATGGTAAAGATGGAATACGCAAAAAAACTGAAGGGCATCAAGATAACCGGAAAGCCGTATAGCATCCAGAGCAATATAGAACGATTTGAACACTTAAAGTCTGCTGCAACCACGGGACGGGAATAAGGAAGGGGAGGTATATACAATGAAAGCACTCAAGGGTTTTTCCGTCGGTATTATCGTTTTTTTCATTGGTGCCTGGCTGTTATTTAAATTCGTAACAGTCTATGTTCCCATCGGTGAAGTAGGGGTAAGAACACAGGAATATGCTCTCTTTGGCAGCAAAGGCGTTGTACAGATGGACTTCGGTCCTGGATGGCACCGTGATCTGGGTCCCATTGACTCATGGGTTCTGTTCGACAATACTGTTCAGACTTTGGAGATGACAAAGAGGCCTGACCGTGGAAGTATGAGAGGGAGGGACGATGTCCAGGTTCAATCTGCTGATGGATATGCAGTTTCAGTCGATGTTACTGTAAAGTACAGGATAATGAAAGAAAACGCTCATAATCTGTATGAAGACACAGGCAGCGGGACAAAGTACAAAAAAATCGTCCGAAATGAGGCGCAAAAAGCGTGCATAGCTCTTTTCGGTAAGATGAAGACTGAAGATTTTTACATCCCTGTGGAACGAAGACAAAAGGCTGAAGAAGTGAAGCAACTCCTTGTCAAATCCCTTGATGATAATTTTGTAGAGGTAATCGATGTACTGATCCGTGACGTACAATTCGATCCGGAATACGAGAACAAGATTCGCAAGAAGAAACTGGCTGATCAGGAAGTGGAATTGAATAAATCAATGGCAAATGCAGCTGAGATGAAGGGAAAGACGGAGTTAATCGAGGCAGAAACCTCAAAACTGGTCAGGATTATTACCAAGGAAAAGGAGGCTGCCCTTATACGCATGCAAGCCGAAACGGATCGGGAGATCACCAAGATCAAGGCTGAATACGAACGATATGCCACTGAAAAACAGGCAGATGCCGATTTAATTGCAGCTCAGAGTGATGCCGAAGGAACGTTGCTTATGAAGAAGGCGGAGGCAGAGGGCGAAAGAATGCGAAATAAAGCAATGAGAGGTGTGGGTGGAAGTACGATCGTCGCATTGGAAGCGGCCAAGAACCTCAATCTGTCTGAAGTGACAATATCAACTATTAATACGGACCTTCTCGATCTGGAAAAAATGGTTACTAAATTGGGAGCCGGACGATAAGGGAGATGAATTTTCGGTTTCAGATGTCAGTGATCAGGTCTCAGATCTTTCTTTTCACTCCTGACACCTGAAACCTGGAATAATTGTGGACAAAATGTAGTCCACTTTTGTCTCAATATGAAGGATTCTGTTTTTGGTCAAAGTTATTTATCATATCCACAATGTCTTTGTGCTGCTTGCATCCGATGACGGACTTGGCATGATCATGATCCGCCGGGTGACAGGGGTATAAATATCGCTTCTTGAGCCCAAGTATCCGTTCAACGGACTCATTGATCTTTGATTGAGAGATTCTGCCTTTGTCGGCTGCTTCAAGAGTGGCGTGCATAACTCTATCCAGCTTACCCAAGTTATTTCCAATAAGAATAAGATCCACTCCTGCATTGATGGCATGCACTGTGGCTTCTTCGATAGAGTAATTGGATTGTATGGCACCCATATCCATATCATCGCTGATGATCAAGCCCTCAAACCCCATCTTTTTTCGCAGTATTCCATCTAGAATATTCTCTGAGAGGGTAGCAGGCATGAAAGCATCCCATGCAGGATAAAGAACGTGGGCAGTCATTATGCTTTCCAAACCTTCTTTTATTGATTCCATGAAAGGGATCAACTCAACCTCTTCAAATCGTTTAATGCAGTGTTTTACTGTTGGAAGTTGTTTATGAGAATCACAGTCCGTATCACCATGACCGGGAAAATGCTTTCCTACTGCAATCACACCATTCCCCTGAAGCCCTTTTATGAAGGCATTGCCGAGGATTGATACCGTAAAGGGATCGAGACCGAAAGAGCGGTCTTTTATGACGGGGTTTCCAGGGTTTGTATTTACGTCCAAAACAGGGGCAAGATTCATGTTTATCCCTACGGAACTCAATTCTCTCGCCACAACTTCCCCGAGATCATAGAGGAGTGTCACCACATCATCTTTTTTATAGTCAGGTTCAAATTCGTTCGTCTTATCTTCTTGTATTTCCTGAGGCTTCTTCTCAAACAGTCTCCCAAAGAATCGGGCAGGGGGGAGTTGAGTGAAGGGTTCCATCAATCTTGATACCCTTCCACCCTCTTGGTCGATGGAAATAAAGAGAGGGATGTCTTTTGAAATGTTCTGCAGATCATTGCACAGATCCGCAAGCTGAATAGGGTCCGTAATATTTCGAGAAAATAGAATAATGCCGCCGATACCATAACGCAAGATGGTATCCCTCAGTTTCATTGATACTTGATGCCCATCAAAGCCGACCATAAACATCTGGCCGATCTGATCTTTTATCATTGATCCCATCCATTTACTCCTTTCTCACGTCCAATGCATCCCGCAGACCATCTCCGAGAAAGTTAAAACCAAGGACCACCAACATGATTGCCAACCCTGGAAATGTGGTCATATGATGTGCCACCAGTAAAAACTGCCTTCCTTCATTAAGCATGCTGCCCCAACTTGGAGTGGGTGGTTGTGCTCCCAATCCAAGAAAACTCAGACTTGCCTCTGCGAGGATCACCCCAGCCATCCCAAAAGTGACTTCCACGATCAAAGGTGACATTATGTTCGGCAGGATATGAACAGCCACAATCCGAATGGGATTCGCCCCCAATGCCTTTGCTGCAACGACATATTCACGCTCCTTCTCCGCAAGGACCTGGCCTCTTACGATCCTGGCATAACTCACCCATCCTGTTATACATAATGCCAATATGACATTATTGAGACTTGGGCCGAGGACCGCCGTCATGGCGATGGCCAGAAGAATTCCAGGAAAAGCCAGAAGAATATCCACGATCCTCATAAAGAATTCATCTACAAAACCACCTGTGTATCCGGCCATTGAGCCGATAAATGTACCGATGAATAAGGAAATGCCTACCACAACAAGACCCACGAAGACGGATATTCTGGCCCCATATAGTATCCTGCTCAAGTTATCCCTTCCCAGTTTATCCTGCCCAAGAGGGTGCTCCCATGTGGGGGTGCTCAACCCTCCTTCTAAACTCTGTTCAAAGGGATCGAAAGGGGCCAGATGAGGTGCAAAGACAGCCACAAATAATAATGCAACCACGATGCACAACCCCACTATCGAGAGTCTGTTTCGAAACATATTCCAATTACCCTATCTTAATCCTTGGATCGATATATGAGTAAGCAATATCCGTAAAAAGGTTTATCAAGACATAGCTGATGGATATAACCAGAACACACCCCTGCACCAGGGGGTAATCTCTGGAATGTATTGCCTGAACGAGAAGTCTTCCTATCCCCGGCCAGGAGAATATGGTTTCCGTAATAATCGCCCCTGCCAAAAGGGCTCCGAACTGAAGTCCGATAATTGTAACTATGGGAACCAGAGCATTCTTGAGTGCATGTCGTAAAACAATTCTTTTCTCAGACAGTCCCTTTGCTCTGGCAGTGGTTATGTACTCTTGATGAATCACTTCCAGCATGCTTGACCGTACCATCCTGGAGAGAATGGCGGCCATGGCTGTGCCCAGAGTTACAGCAGGAAGCACAATGCTACGAATTCCCTCGTCGCCGGAGATGGGAAACCATCCCAGATTGACGCAGAATACGATCATTAAGAGTGGGCCAAGCCAGAAATTGGGCATGGATATTCCCAGGAGGGCAAAGAACATTGAAGAATTGTCTACGATAGAGTACTGCCTGAGAGCTGAGAAAATCCCTATGGGCAGGGATATGATCAAGGCCATAATCATAGCTGCGATGGTGAGCTTTATTGTTTTGGGATACCGATTCAGGATCAACCGTGTAACCGGCTGTTTGGTGTGGATGGAGATGCCGAAATCACCTTGTATGGCGCCTCCCAAGAAGAGCAGGTATTGTCTGCCGAGAGGCTCATTCAATCGAAGTTCTTCTCTGAGCTTCTCCTTGTCAGTGGCTCGGGCATTCTCACCGAGCATCAGATCAACCGGATCACCTGGGATAAGGTGGATGAGAATGAATACGAGTGTAAGAACACCAAAGACCACAGGAAAGAGAAGTATAAGGCGTTTTATTATGAAAAATTTCATGATCAAGCCATCAATTGTGTTCCATCCACACATCCTTGAGTGAGAAAAAATCCCCTGCCGGATATACAACAAAACCGTGGACCGATCTGTCCATAACTGCCACATTTTTTGTATACCAGAGACTCACATACGGGAGGTCTGCGGCCAGTATGTTCTGAACCTTTCTGTAAATCATTGTTCTCATGGAGATGTCCACAGTGGTTCTCCCTTCTTCTATAAGACTGTCTATCCTTGGATTTTTATATCTTCCCCGGTTTGCTCCATGGGGA
>JAXHSZ010000100.1:0-4648 GCA_034190725.1 Thermodesulfobacteriota bacterium | reverse complement strand
GAAAGGACATGTGAACGATTACAGATACTGCAAGGAATAACGGTTCATGAAGCGTTACGAACTTTGTTTGTGTCAAAAAAGGAGGAAGTACTATGAGGAGACGGCAATTCACCAAGTATTGCAGGATGTTGTTTATTTCATTATTGTTTCTTTTTGGCGTGATTCATATGGGAAGAATTACGATACATGCCGAATCCGTGAGAGGTGTCACGGATACAACAATAAAGATCGGTCTCATCTGCGACCTGACCGGGCCTATTGCCGGAGATATAGGTCTGCCTGCAAATGAGACCATCAGTATCTATACCAAACATATCAATGAGGCAGGAGGCATATTCGGAAGAAAAGTAAAATTGTTTGTGGAGGATGATCGGTATTCTATTCCTGCAGCTATTGCCGCCTTTAAAAAACTTATTTTCAAGGACCAGATCTTTGCCCTGGTCGGCCCTGTCTCCGTGGGTGGGAACAAGGCACTTTTCAGGCAGATAGACAAGCATGGAGTTCCAAATATATCAGTTGCGCCTGACGAAGCCATGGTCAGACCATTACGTAAATACACTTTTATGCCGTTCAATCTCTATGATGACCAGTTGGGAGTCATCTTTGACTATATCTTAAGAGATCTGAAACCTCCGGAAATCAAGATAACCTTTGTATATTTTGATGCGGAATCAGGCAAAGTCGGCCTTGCTTCAGTAAAGAAATGGTGTGATTTCTTTGATATTCCGCTCAACACGGAGATGATCAATATGGGCGCCCTCGATGCCACCTCCCAGGTGATGAGCATAAAACGAAAGAAGCCGACTCATATTCTCATACATCATGGTGCGCCCGGTACGGCTCTTTTGCTCCGTGATTTACAGAAATTCGGCATGAATACTCCTGTATACGGAACAACAATTGCCTTGACGGAAGACACTGTACGAATGGCAGGCAGCGCATCCAGGAACTGTACTGGTTCTCTTCCTTTTTCTCCGTGGTACGGTGCTATGGAAGGACCTCGCAAAATGAGGGAAATTATTCTGCAATACAAGCCCGGCACTGAAAAACCATATCGCAGCATGGTGTATACAGCGGGGTGGGTCGGTGCCATGACTCTTTACGAAGGTATCAGGAGGGCAGGACGAAATCTTACTGTTGAGAATCTTCTGGCAGGACTTGAAAGCTTTAAAGATTTTGACACAAAAGGTCTCTGCGGTCCTGTGAACTTTTCGCCTAAAAACCATCAAGGGTTATATCATTCAAAGCTGTACAAGGCAGATCCCGATAATGGTATTTTAGTGCCGATTACAGATTGGAGAAAAGCTCCTGCAACAAAGTGAAGAGCTTTCGAGATGAATTTCTGTTGAAAAGGGGTTGTACTATGAATATCAGGAAAATGTTACTGATTTCCAAGAATCATTGTATGTTACTGTTTCTTCTTTCTTTGTGTTTGTTTTGGGGAGGTCCACCTCTATCATACGGTGATAAGGTTGTGGGTGTTACAGACACGACGATAAAGATAGGCCTCATGGGCGATTTGACTGGCCCCACTGCTGACGCATGGATACCTCTCTCTCAGGGTGCCAAGGCATTCTTCAAGATGGTCAATGATCAGGGTGGTATTCATGGAAGGAAAATCAAGTTCATCCTGGAAGACGACAGATACTCGATTCCCATTGCATTGTCATGTTTCAAGAAGCTTGTCTTCAGGGACCAGGTCTTTGTGCTGCAGGCAGCTTCAGGGGTTGGTCATACGGCAGCTCTCATTCCGCTTGTTGAAAAGGAGAAGATTCCCCTTATAGCAGCCAATACGGAACGGAGGTTTTATTATCCGGCAAGAAAGTATATATTCTGCGGTATGCCATGGTACTCGGATCAGGCAAAGTTGGTTCTTGAATATATTGTCAATGACTTGAAGATGAAAGATCCCACCCTGGCTCTCCTTTATCCGGATGTAGCTTCCGGTAAAGACACCAGAGACACCCTTCGGGAATTGGTGAAAGCCTATCCAGTCAAGAAATATGAGGAGACTGTTATCAGCCTGGGGGGAGTGGATTTCACTTCAGAGATACTTACATTGAAAAAACTGAAACCGGATTTCATTTATATGCACGGATTTGTTGCCAATACTGCGGCAGTAGTGAAAGCTGCAAAGAGATTCAATGTTAATGCGCCCATCCTAGTAAATCAGTATGGATGTGCTGATGAAGTTTTGGAAATGACAGGCAATGCGGCCAAAGGATTGATGGCCATTAATTGTTTCGGCGTCTGGGATGACACAAGTCCGGGAGTCAACAAACTCAGAGAGGCCGCATTAAGGCATAATCCGGATATTCCACGCCGGAGTGCGTTTTTTTTCAACGGTTGGCTTGCAGCCATACTTTTTTACAATGGTTTTGATAATGCAGGGCGGAATCTCACCAGGGAGAGTTACCTTAAAGGCTTGGAGTCAATACGAAACCTGGATACTCAAGGCATTTGTGGTTTTGTTTCCTTTAGCCCCAATGACCATAAGGCCATAGACAATCACAGGTTTTACAAGGCCGATACTAAAATAAAGAGGTTTGTGCCGATTTCAGGATGGAGGAGACCTAAGGAGTGAGAAAGGTCTATTTCGGTGTTATAAAATATACTCCAAGTATTCATTTATCAGTGGGCAGTTTCCGGATCACCAGCACTTTCATTGTCTGAAAGATTGTTGGAAAAAACCTCTGTGAAAGACATCGACCAATCCATGTGAACTGTTACCATGTATTCAGCAGAAGGATTTGTGATTGAGTGTAAAAGAAAGGGGGTGATATTAAAAATCCGAATATGTCAAATAAGATGACTGCTCTAATAGAAAAAGGATTCTTTTTATCTAAATATTAAAACGTATAATAGCATTGATTCCTCTACACATAATGTGCCTGTCCAAATAGCTGATTATTACCCTTTCAACTCTCGTGCTCTCCTAAGACATTTGATCTGAAGACGATGATCGAAATGCACTTCTTGTAAACTTTCTTTAGATTGCCATAAGGATTTTTTAACGTTCAATCTTACCTCCGAACTTCACACAACTTAAATTGTTTAGATTTTCAGATATTAATTTTCACAAAGCCAGAGAGAGGAATCCTGGTAAGTTGTGCATTGGGATACATCATCAAGGATTCCACCCGATAACGCAGTGAAATTTGACAAGGGAAATCTATGATAGACAGCTATGAGTGTCTTAAAAATGATCATGAAAAACGAGCGGAAAGTTCTTAAGGTTATGATTTGAGCTTATAAACTCACTCAAGGGGGGAAGACCATGAAAAAGAGATTATCAAGAGTGTTACTCAACCATTCACTTCTTTTAGTTTTGGTTTCATTGTGTATCCTTTTTCCTGGCAAAGAAGGGAAAACTACCGATGTCCATGGTGTATCAGGAGATGCCATAAAGATTGGTATGATTTTTGACAAGACCGGACCGACTGTTGCCATCCAGGGCCCCATAGCTGATGGTGCAAAAACATATTTCAAATATGTGAATGATCGAGGAGGCATAAGCGGCAGGAAACTCAGATGGATTCACGAAGATGACCGTTATACGATTTCCAGACAGGTAGCAGCTTTCAAGAAGTTGGTTTACAGAGATAGGGTCTATGCAATGTACTTGGGAGGATCTACAGGAGGAGGCCTTGCACTGCAACCGATGATTCAAAAGGAAAAGATACCTGTTTTGGGTGCCCCCTCTTCCGACATTCTTGTTGTTCCTCCCAGAAGGTATTTCTTTACCAATGGAACGAGTTATGAAGATGAGATTAAGATACTCTTTGATTATATATTCGATAGACTGAAGGTAAAGAATCCAAGGATAGGATTGATCAGGGCTGATACAGAACACGGAAAAGTCGGCTCGAGAACTGCGAATAACCAGGCGGAATTACGGCAAATAAAAATGGAAGGAGAAGAAGTGGTAGCCCCAGGTGCTCTGGACGCTACATCTCAAGTCATGAATATGAAGATGGCCAAAGTGGATTATATCATCCTTCATACCACGACTGGTAATGCAGCGGCCTTTATACGTAGCGCCTATAAACTAAAATTCCATCCCATTTATCTGGGAACAAAATATGCCGGCGGAGAAGAACTTGTAAAGTTAACAGGGAATGCTGCAAAGAATTTTTACATGGTCAATTCTTTCAGTCAATGGTATGAGGATGTGCCCGGTGTTGTTAAGCTGAGGGAGGTGACGGGTCAATACTATCCTAAAGAGAAGGTGAAACCCGGATGGTTTGTCCAGGGATGGACACAGGCTGTCGTAGTCATTGAAGCCATCAAACGGGTTGGCCGAGATTTGAATCAAGAAGACTTGGTAAGAGCATATGAGAGCTTTAAAGATTTTAAAACGGATGGTCTGACCGGTCCTATCACCTTTGGACCCAATATAAGAAAGGGTGGAGATTATGTAAGGTTATATAGGGCCAATGTGGAGAGGAGGAAATTGATACCAATAACAGACTGGATGAGACCTTCACAGTAATACGTGGTTTGTCCTGCCGAAAGGGGGAAGATGTGATGGGAAGAGAACGTTAACCAGTCAACTCCAAGAAAGAAAGGAGAAATAAAAAATGAAAAAAGAACTTTATAAAAAGAGCACTCATCTTTTCTTCTGCTTGTTTTTTCTGTTGATATCAAT
>JAXHSZ010000010.1:0-10406 GCA_034190725.1 Thermodesulfobacteriota bacterium | reverse complement strand
CAAGATTTTTGTTCACTAATCTCTGAGCCAGATACAATTCCAGACCCATTATTGGTGAGGTCTCTTTTAAAGAGGGAGCAGCTATTTTGGAATGGGACAGAGGGATTTTTATCTCAACTGTCTTGGCATCGGCACATTCAAGTCCAGGCAAATGATTCATTTCTTCTGATTTAGAGTTGGAAACCGCTACAGAGAGTGACAGCCCACTTCCACCAGGCATCATATTGAGTACCTTGGATAGAATCCCGTCAAATACAAACTGGAGTTGATCTTTGTCACTCCACACAGGAGGCAAATCCTTCTGAAAATCTCTTTGCACAAAGGATTCTTTTTCGCCAAACTGATCATCGTTTTTCATGAGAGCATTTTCAATGACGGAACTCACATCGATCTTTTGAAAATGGGGGAATAAAAACGCAGTATAGTCCATGATTCTCTTGATCAAACTGTCCAGCTTATCGACATTCTCGCCGACTATTTTATAAAACTGACCTCTGAATTCATCATCATCAAACCGCTCCGACAAAAGCTGAGTGAAGGTTTTAATGGCAACCAGGGGATTCTTGACTTCATGTGCTAAGTTCGCAATGAGAATATCTAGAGAAATATCCTCCAATGTCTCTTCATTTTCCTTATCGAGCAATGGTTCATGGTATGTTCTTGGAACTTCATTGGAAGGGAGGACGACTGAATCACTCTCAAAACCAAAGGAAAGCTCTCGATCTGAAATAACCTCTTTATCAATAAGAATCGAACTACGCGTTATGACACTCTCTAGCTCCAATAAGTTCCCTGGCCAATAATAGTTTTTTAATACTTCTGCAGCATCTGAAGATAATGTCTTCCTCTTGAGCTTCATCTTCTGACAGAGCCCTTCAAGAAAATAATCTGCTATCAATGGAATGTCTTCTTTTCTCTGTCGCAGGGGAGATAAGGTGACAGGGATGATGTTCAAACGATAAAAGAGGTCTTCTCTAAATTCTTGATGATTGACCTTCTCAGAGAGGTCTCCACAAGTGGATGCTATTATTCTCAGATTCAAACCCACCTGTCTCTTCTTCCATATAAAAGTCTGTTCTTCAATGATCTCCATTAATCTCATCTGAACATGGGAGTCTGCTGCTTCAACATCTTCCAAGAATAATGTACTGCTCCGCTTGAAAGAACCATGTCCCTCCATTCCAAGTAAAAAGTTGACAAATGATTCTTCAAGCAGATGAGTACAATTGAGTTTGAAGAAACCTTCCCTCCTTAATCCGTTATAATGAATTGCTTTTGCTATCATTTCATGCCCTGATCCATATTCGCCTTGAATCAATACGGGGGCATCGTTATGGAACGCCTTGGTAATGATAACTGAGACCCTATCTTCCACAAGGGGTGAACAGTAAATCGTATGATATTTGGATATTTTTCCGGTTCCTATGGAGGTTTGAGACAAAGAAGATTTTGTATCTTTTTGGATCAGTAACCTTTGAATATTTTCTTTAATTTCATAGATACTGAGAGGTAATAATAGAAAATCAGAGATACCATAATCGAAAAACCTTGAAATCTCTTTCTTCATCTGATGGTCTGCCATCAGTAAGACTGCAATATCTTCATTGTATTCGATGAGATTCTGCAAAAACTCTATCTTTTCCTGCAAGGGGTGAGTGATCCCCAGAACAACCAAATCGATTCCTTCTGCTTCCGTCAATAAAGGAGGCCCTTCACCAAGACTCAAGGTGGTAATATGATAATTGTCCTTCAATATCATTCGGAAAGATTCCCTCACAGTGAGAGAATCATCCACAACCAATATCTTCCTCATATTATTCACGGTCTCCCATCACCGCTGTTTGCAGCCGTACGTATACTGCTGGAAAGAACATCTTTAGCTGGATTCATGGGGAAATTAATATAAAAGGTTGTTCCTTCACCTTCTGTACTCTCCACTTCAATGTATCCCGAATGTTCTTCAATGATTCTGTGGCATATGGACAATCCTAAACCGCTTCCTTCATTTTTTGTCGTAAAGAACGGGGTAAATATATGTTCGATATCATCTTTGGGTATACCCGTCCCTGTATCCCTTATCTCCATTTGTACATAGTCTGTGGAACTGTTTTTTCGTACTTGTCTTGTCTCAAATGTGATTGTTCCATTTTCCGGTGTGGCCTGAATTGCGTTGAGAAACAGATTGAGAAGTACCTGCTTAATCTGCTCTTTGTCGACCATCGTGTCTGACACGTCGTTGCTGTATCTTGTATTTATTTTGAGATTTTTCTTCTTGGCCTCGGTCTTCACTAGGAGTATCATCTTCTCAGCTACATCGTTAATATTTTCCATTTGAAGGTTTGGCTCCGAAGGTCGGGCAAATGTGAGAAGTTCATTTACCAGAGATGAGAGTCTGTCCACCTCGCCGGCGGTGACTTTCAGGAAGTGTTCCCTGAATTCTATGTCATCAAGTCTTTCCGGTAACAATTGAGTGAAAGTCTTAATAGCCACAAGGGGGTTTCTTATCTCATGGGCCAATCCGGCAGTGAGAATACCCAATGACGCTAATCTGTCGGCACGGCGCACTTGAGACTCAGACTTCTTCAGATCTTCATAGAGTTTAGCGTTTTCTATGGCAATTGCAGCATTGTTACCAAGGGTTTCAAGGAGATCAATATCTTCATGAGAGAACATCTCACCGCTCTTTTTCTTGCCCAAATTACAAAAACCTATCAACTCACGACTTGTTGTAAGAGGAATACAAATCTCCGATTCCATGCTTCTCAATATTTCTATGGTTTCTCGAATCCCCTGACTGTTATTATACCTCTCCAATTCCTCCGTCACAACGATCTCCCCTTTCGCCCTCAACCAGGTGATGAAAGGATCGCTTTTTAAAAACTTCAATTCTTCATCCACAGCTTTATTTAAACCTCTGGAACACTGGACATAATAACCACCCTTCTCCTCATTGAGCAGAAATATGGATGCTTTTTTTACCCCCATAGCATCAGTTGTGGTATCGATTATCTTTGTCAGCAATGTCTCTTTTTCAAGGATGGATATCATGGCTTTGCTTAACTGATTAAGTGTTTTTTTATAGTCATATTTACCCCTGAATAAGAGCTGTTCAATTGTCTTTTCTGTTCCCGGTTTGAGGATGGGAAAAACAAAAGTTGCAATGACGAATAAGACAAAAACAATAAATGAAAATAAAAAGTTTGTATTTCCAAAGAAAAAATTTTGACTGAAATTAATAATTATTACCAGAGGGATTGATAACAAAAATATTAAAAAGGAATAAGTCACACTCTTTTTAATAAATATATTGATGTCCATTAGTCTATGTTTAACTATCGCAGTAGCAGTGATACCTACATAAACCACATTAGCCAAATTACCTATAGGATAAACATCAATTCCAAACATTGGGAGAAAATTGAAAGACCCTACCAAGATAGCGCAAGAAGCCCCCAAAAGAACATATTTCAGACGGTTTCTTTCAACATGCGATCTTGTAGTTTTGGATCTCTTATAAACCAAATAGAGTCCGTAGAATGTGTAGAAAAAAAATGTCAACATAAAGGGTGAATACAAGGGGCCAGTTTGGGGATAGTATCCCCATCTGTATCTGACAAGACCGGGGACCACAAAGTAAGACGTCCAATTAAAACAGGAGAACCCAATACCTAAAATATAACCTGTATAGAGTAATACTCTCCGGTGTTTGCTCTCATCCCTTGTCAGCGTTAGAAACCAGTGGAAGACAGTATACGGAATAAAGATTAATCCGGTCCTCAGGACATTCGCCCAGACCTCAGCGAAATACTCATTCGAAAAGAAATAAAGCCCAAAAACCTCTGTGCTCCAGACTACCATGCAAAAAGTCATGAGAGCAAAGGTCCGGTTTATCGGACTCTTACTGCCACTCAAATATACAAATATACCTAACCCAAGATTAGAAACAGCTGCAATCAAAGAAGACTGCGCAAAGACATTCATAGTAAAACCTTTTTACATCACTGTCTATATTTGGAAATAACTAAAGCAACATTTATCCCCCCATACCCGTAAGAGTTTACCACAGCGTGATTTACCTCTTTTCTCCGAGGCTCGTTTGGAACATAATCTAAATCGCACTTCGGATCGGGAAACTCGTAATTTGTAGTTGGGGGTATAATATTCTCCTTTATTGTCAATACGGTCGAAACAAATTGAAGCCCGCCAGCTGCTGCAAGTGGTTGCCCAATCATTGATTTTATGGAGCTGACGGGCAGTTTATAGGCATATTCACCAAAAGCAAGCTTTATCGCATTTGTTTCTTTTATATCAAATTCCGGGTATGAACTTCCGTGCGCATTGAAATAACCTATGTCTTCCGCGCGAAGTCTCGCAGCCTCTAACGCGATTTCTATACTACGTGCTGATTGTTTGCCTGAAATCTCTGCATGTATAGTGCTATAACCGTCACTCGTTATTCCCTTTCCTGTAACTTCAGCATATATTTCGACGTTTCTACGTCTGGCACTGTCCAAACTCTCTAACACTACGATACCAGCTCCTTCTCCCAATACGGTACCATCCCTCTTCATATCAAAGGGGCGGCTCGCTTTTTCCGGCGTATCATTCTTGGTCGACAGGGTATTAGGTACACAAAAAGAGGCGAAGAGAAAAGGTGCCAGCGGTGTTTCTACACCACCACTAATCATTATGTCAACTTCACCATGACGTATTTTGTCAAATGCAGTGCTTATAGCACTTAAACCAGCTGGGCAACCCGTGGATACAGTGATGGTTGGACCTTTAAGCCTATAGGCCTCAACGACCTCACTGGCTGGAGCATGGTGAAACATATTAACGGTTGCAAAGGGACTTAGCCTGCGTATCCCTTTTTCCATGAGTCTATTGCACTGTTCCTCCAGTGTAACTTCGCCGCCGGACGCCGAGCCGATGGATACACCTATATTATAAGCATTTGATGGATCAATCTGTAATCTTGCATCTTCTATGGCTAACTTACTCGCTGCCAATCCAAAGTGAGTAAACCTGTCCGTCCGTCTGGCTTTTTTAGGGTTCATATAGTCAGTTGGATCAAACCCACTCACCTCCCCTGCGATCTGAGAAGGATATGTAGACGCATCGAATCTGGTGATCTTTCCTATCCCTGATCTCCCATTTACCAACGCATCCCAAAACGCTTCTTTACCGATCCCATTAGGGGCAATTACACCTAAACCTGTGATGACTACTCTTCTCTTCAATCACTGCCTCCCATTATAAGTTTTTTGCAAATCTGATCTCAGAGCATGTAATATCCCCTCAATATCTTCCACCAGAGGGGCTGTGAACTCTAAATATTCTCCTGATCCGGGATGATGAAATCCCAGAACTTGAGCATGTAATGCCTGTCTTTTGAGACCTTTTAAGATACCCTTAAGTCGATCATTACGTATGGATAAAAGTCTCTTTCGGCCACAATATAACGGATCTCCTATGATAGGATGTTGCATATCCGCCAGATGTACCCTGATCTGGTGAGTTCTCCCGGTCTCTATTTTTATTTCCAACAAAGAGATCTCTTCAAACTCCTCAATGACCTTCCAGTATGTTACAGCCTTTTTCCCCTTCCTGGTTCTGGTCGACATCTTCTTTCTGTCGGTGACATGTCTGCCGATAGGTCCTTGGATGATGCCTTCCCTGTCTTTCAAGGTCCCGTAAACAAGGCCAATATATGTTTTTTTAATGGAATGTTCTTTGAATTGGCGCGCGAGAGATTGATGGGCAATATCATCCTTTGCCACAATGATGATCCCGGAGGTATTCTTGTCGAGGCGATGTACTATACCTGGACGAATGACTCCCCCTATGCCTGAAAGATCCTGAGTGTAATACAGTAAAGCATTCACCAGGGTTCCGGAATGGTTCCCGGAAGCGGGGTGGACAACAAGCCCAGGAGGCTTATTGACAAGGAGGATGGAACTGTCTTCAAAGATAATATCAAGGGGAATATTCTCAGGATGTGCCTGGGAGGGTATAGGTTCCGGTATGGACAGCCTTATTAAGTCACCCTTCTTTACCTTACAGCCGGCCTTTGGAAAGGTACTGTTTACTTGAACCAATTGTCCGTCAATCAATCTCTTTATTTGGGAACGAGAGACATGAACGTTCTTTTGTGTGAGAAAGGTATCCAATCGTTCTCCATTATCATGATTACGTACGATAAACTCAAATTCTTGAGCCATGGTTTGCTAATCCATTTGAGATTACTCCAAAAGCTCTGTGTTCCAATACGAGATATCTACCATATTGAGAAATGCTCTCCACTCTTCACGTCTTATTTCATGAAGGGAAACTTTAAAAAAAGGCGTCCATCTGGGCTTAGTGGGGCGTTTGAGCAATTTCATACCGGCCTCTTGAGGCATCCTCCCACCCTTCTTCCTGTTACAGGGAAAACAACAACAGATTACGTTTTCCCATGAGCTTGTTCCTCCATACGTTCGGGGGATGACATGATCCAGACTCAATTCACTTTTGGGAAATGTGCTGCCGCAATACTGACAGGTACTCATATCTCTTGCAAATATGTTGGCCCTTGTAAATCTCACCTGGTTTTTTGGTATGCGGTCATATGCAACCAGGAGGATGACCCTGGGAATCTTTATTGCCCTGTCCACCAATCCGATGGTTTCATCGTGACATTCTATACTCAGATCACTCCAGCTCTCGTAATCAAAGGTTTCGAACTGGGAATTGACAATCCTGGCAATCCTCTGATATACAAGTGAAAACGCTCGCCTGACCGTTGTGACATTGACAGGAAAGAATGACTTATTCAGTACTAATACTTTTGAGTCGATCATGAGTCGAAACCAATGTATAATCTTTTCTAATGTGAACAGAATAGACTAACTATTCAATAAGGCAATGAATTTTAACACGTATTTTTTTTATTTGCAACTAAATTTTATATGCATTAGACTAATGTCTATCAACTTGATTATTTAGTGATTATTCTATCTCGTGTCCATCCAGAAATGAGATACATTTTGCAAGGTCAAAGAAGATGAAGATTGATAGAGACTCCGGAGGGAATGAATGATGATAAAAGAGAGAACATCCATTTTGGTGGATGGAATACGTATAGTTGGTGAAGTATATCTGCCTGACCGCAGCTCAGAGAAGATTTATCCTGCTGTCTGTCTCTGTCACGGAGTTCCTGCACGGGTGAAAGATCCAACGGACAGGGGGTACCAACTACTTGCGGAAAATTTCTGTGAGGAGGGCTTCGCTGTGTTGATCTTTAACTTCAGGGGCGCTGGTGAAAGTGAAGGAAACTTCGATATCTTGGGCTGGACACGAGACTTAAATGCCATGTTGGATTTCTTCAGTAACTTTCCTGGAGTTGACAAAAGTCGTATATCATTAATGGGTTTCAGCGGAGGCGCAGCTGTATGCGTATATGTGACAGCCCATGAATCGAAGATTTCATCCTTGGTAACATGTGCCTGTCCATCCGAGTTCAGCCTTATTGCTCAACCCGAAAGGGTGAATCTCTTTATTGAACAGGCCAGGACAGTAGGGATAATCCGAGATACGGATTATCCCCCGTCTCTTGAAGAGTGGCTGAATGGTTTTGAAGAAGTAAGCCCGATCAGGTGGATTGACAGAATTTCACCCAGACCGATGTTAATAATCCACGGAACGAATGATGACACCATCGACGTAAGCCATGCATGGAGGCTCTACGAAAAGGCTAATGAACCCAAAGAAATATCAATTATCGAGGGAGCCGAACACAAGATCAGGACTGACAAAAGGCCCATTCATACAGCCATCAAATGGTTAAAGAAAATAAATGCCTACGCTTCCTGATATTCACCAAAAACACCCCTGAGAACATCAGCAATCTCGCCTAAGGTGGCATAGCTTTTCACTGCATCAAGGATAATCGGGATCATATTGTCGTCTCCCCTTGCCGCTTCCTCCAGATTTTTCAGTGTATTACTGACTTTGGAGGAATCTCTCTCTTTCTTCACCTTTGCTAGTTTATCTTGTTGGAGTTTCCCAACCTTTGGGTTCACCCTTAAGAGATTCGTAGGTGGTTTCTCATCAATTAAAAACTGATTGAGGCTAACGATTATCTCTTCCTTCTTCTCCACATCCATCTGGTAATGGAAAGCGCTTTCACTGATCTCTTTCTGCATATATCCTGTTTCTATGGCCTTTGTCGCACCGCCCAGTGTGTCTATCTTCTCAATGTATTCCATAGCTTTCTTTTCAATGGAATCCGTCAAAGATTCAACAGCATACGATCCTCCCAGAACATCAACAATATCGGCTACTCCACTTTCATATGCGATAATCTGCTGCGTCCTGAGGGCGGTTCTCACAGCGTCTTCCGAAGGCAGTGCCAGCGCCTCATCAAAGGAATTTGTGTGAAGTGATTGAGTACCTCCCAAGACAGCGGCCAGCGCTTGAAACGCAACTCTGACGATGTTATTTACTGGCTGCTGGGCTGTCAGGGTACAACCGGCTGTTTGAGTATGAAACCTGAGAGTGCATGACCTGTCCTTTTTTGCTTGGAACCTTTCTTTCATAATCCTTGCCCATAGCCTCCTGGCAGCTCTGAACTTAGCCACCTCCTCGATGATATTATTATGGGAATTGAAGAAAAAGGAAAGGCGTGAAGCAAAGTCATCCACATTGAGACCAGCCTGGATGGCAGCTTCCACATAGGCAATACCATTTGCCAACGTAAAAGCAACTTCTTGAACTGCGGAGGAACCGGCCTCACGAATGTGATAACCGCTGATACTGATGGTGTTCCATCGAGGTATATTATCCTTGCAGAAGGCAAATATATCTGTAATTATTCTCATGGATTCCTTTGGTGGATAAATATATGTCCCCCTGGCCACATATTCCTTCAGAATGTCATTTTGAATCGTACCATTTAATTTATCTAAAGGAACGCCTTGCTTTTCAGCTACTCCGATATACATGGCAAGTAGAATTGCAGCAGTTGAATTGATGGTCATTGAAGTGCTCACCTTATCCAAGGGAATGCCGTCAAAGAGAATCTCCATGTCTGCTAATGAGTCTATGGCAACCCCGGTTTTGCCCACTTCGCCTAAACTGAGGGGGTGGTCCGAGTCATATCCTATCTGGGTCGGTAAGTCAAAGGCGACACTCAGACCGGTCTGACCCTGTTCTAACAGATACTTATAACGATTGTTCGTATCTTCTGCAGTCCCAAAACCGGCATATTGTCTCATGGTCCATAATCTTCCCCGGTACATGGTGGGCTGTACTCCTCTTGTGAATGGATAATTTCCAGGGAATCCCATTTTATCCAAATAATCCATTCCCTCAACTTCAAGTGGAGTGAAAATTCTGTTGAATTCCATCCCGGAGGTACTCTTGAATCTCTCTTTCCTTTCCGGACGCTTGGCCGTCACTTTCTCAACTTCATCATTCCAATTGTTCAACCTCTTTCTCAAGTCACTGCTTTCAGAACACATATTTTACCTCCATTATTTTGTTTCTTGTCCCGCTACCTAGTACAGTGTTTCATAAATTGTGCGATGAAAAACAGCAATTTGTAAATAGCACTGTATTTCATCCGTTTTGAAACAGCATTGAAATCCGATATTCAAATTTATTACTACGGTTGATGCGTTTCATCAACATGTCAAATTGCGAAAATCGTGCTCAGACTTTCTATACACCACACAAGGATCCATCCGGAAATGATATATTTTCCGCAGGGTCAAGAAAGACAAAGATTTTAACCGTAGGAATACACTGAATACTGAATATTTTAAGGATTAAAAATCTGAGTATGACCTGTCTGCGTGTGGCCACGCACAGGCAGGCGCAGAGATTGCGGAAAATAGCCATTTATGGATGGAATCTACCTTTCCACCTCTATACCCAGATTCTTTATCTTTCTGTGCAGATGGCTCCTTTCAATACCAATAACCTCTGCTGTTTTTGATATATTATCGCCAAACTCTCTGAGCTTCTCTTGAATGAACTGCTTTTCAAATTCTTCTCGTGCAACCTTCAAAGAATCATGAGCAAAGAGAAGACCGTTTCCATCCGCCTTGGATCTTTTTCTTATGGAAGCAGGAATATCATCCCTTCTGATAACCTTTGCGGGAGACATGATTACCAACCTCTCCATAACGTTTTTCAGTTCTCGCACATTACCGGGCCAATCATATTCCACAAGTATATCGAGTGCTTCCTGAGAGATCTCTTTTTCCCTCACATTGTTTTCAATGGAGAACTCTTTGGTGAAATGATTCACCAACAAGGGAATATCTTCAACCCTTTCCCTGAGAAGGGGAACCTCAATGGGGATGACATTCAACCTGTAAAAGAGGTCCTCCCTGAAGTTTCCTGCCTCCATTTCTTCCTTCAAA
>JAXHSZ010000001.1:0-4282 GCA_034190725.1 Thermodesulfobacteriota bacterium | reverse complement strand
GGCACCTCACTCATTACCTTTAAAACCCTTTCATCTGTAATATCCCTGCCCCGAAGATGTCTCTGGACCATTCTCTGTCTGGCGGATGAATAAGGGTCATCACCAGCATAAATCCATGAACCACAAAGAACAATGGTCGCTATAATGCAACTTATTTTTCTGAAGACCTTCATACTTCAATTAAAATAGGTGGGGCAGAAGTGAAAGGTTTAAGGGTCATCCGGATGTGTCGAGACTGAATTTCTCTGATGTACTAATCCTCTATCCTCTTGCCATGCATGACATTTCCGTGCCGTATTGTTATTACGTAAGAAATTTCTTCATTCAATTCCGGTTTTTCTTTGAATTCATTTATTATTACTGCCCTTCCATCCTCTGTCTCGATGAGAGGAAGCCCATCCAGCCTGCGAAATGAAGAAACAACGCCTTTCACAATCTCTTCGTCCTCATCTCTGCAGTCCATATTATGCACTTTGCATGTCAATCCCTTCACATTCGAACCTTTCCCTTTTTCATCATCTTTAACTGACATTTGTTTCTCCATTCTTTTAAAATGATAATGAACTTGCCTTTATTTCCTATGATCTACCCGGTCTGGAAGATTTGTATTTTCTGTAAGGCAATCCTTGCCTGTATCTTTGCTCTTCAGTCACGTATTAATTCCCAGTTTCGGCAGTATCCACATGTTCAATATGAAATAGGCGGCAATAATCAGTGCTAATAACAAAATTGTTTTCATGATCTCATTCCTTTAATTGTGCTCGCAATGTTACATTTATCACCTTGCGCACTTCCCATAAAAGTCTTTATTATAAAGCAAAATATAAGACTTTACTCCACTTTGTCAAGAAAAATCTCCCTCCTCAAAGATACCATAATGGAGAAGTACGCTTTCCAACAAGAAGATATCGAGTGTTCATCCGGAAATAAGACATTTTCTGCAATGTCAAGCCTGCCTGTGCATTGCAAGCAGACAGGGACGAAAAAGATATGAACCAAAGGAATACATTATGGATGGGCGGATGGGCGCTGTTTGTGCAATAACCGTCATGTCTCATTTCTTGACATTTTGAGTGTTCTTTGAAATACTTCAAAGAACACAGGGTTGGGACAAACAATAAGAAGAAGCAGGCAGGATAGTCGAACAGATTTCAAAGCTTTTCAATCTGAGAAGCTGGCAAAGATGGCCTGAAGATGAGATGAACAGATGTGATCATTATTCCCTTTGCAGACACTCAACAAGAGTGTCCATTTGAAAAAAATTGTATGAGAGGTGATATTCATGGACAAAGAAGTCTCTGATGAGCTTTTATGTAAAGTCATTGATATGGTTGTTGATTCTTCGAAAATCGTGGTATTCACAGGGGCTGGTGTGAGTACCGAATCCGGCATTCCGGATTTTAGAAGCCCGGGTGGATTATGGGACAAATATAATCCGGATGATTTCCTCTATCAAAAATTCCTCACAAGTCTGGAATCGAGAGAGAAGTATTGGAAGATGAACTCAGAGCTCTATTACACTCTTGCAGATGCCAGACCGAATCAGGCACATTATGCCATCGTTGAATTGGAAGACATGGGAAAGCTTGATTGTGTCATTACCCAGAATATCGATAATCTCCACCAAGAGGCTGGGCTCTCCAATGAAAAGGTTATAGAGTTGCATGGAACAACCGTGTGGGTCAACTGTCTTCAATGTCAAAGACGATATCCACGAGAAGAGATACAAAAGGTATTGGAAAAAGGTGTTGCTACGCCAAACTGTGATGAGTGTGGCGGCATTTTAAAGCCGGCAACAATATCATTCGGTCAACCAATGCCTCAACAAGAAATGAGGGAAGCCGAGAAGAGAGCAAGATCCTGTGACCTTTTCATCGTCATTGGTTCGTCTCTTGTGGTTCAACCTGCAGCATTTATGCCGATGTATGCAAAGGATGGCGGGGCGCAACTGGCCATAATCAATAGGGACAAAACACCATATGATAGGAATGCTGATGCGGTTCTTTATGGAATGGCCGGACCGATAATGAAGAATATGGTGGATCAAGTAAAAGAGAAGTTAACACTGAAGAATAATTAGTGCCCGAACGAAAACTGTCTTTTTCGCCAATCTCTGCATCAGATATAAATTTTAATCCTCAAAATATTTAATATATTCCTGCGGTTAAAATTTATATCTTCCTTGACCTTGACGAAAAATCCTAGTTTTCGTTCAGACACTAACTAGTGTCCATCCATAAATATTGACGGAAAGCATCAAACATAGTGAAAATTCGAATATCAAAATTTAAAACATGTTCGGTATGGTACTGTTGTTTTTCATTTATGTTATTGAAATTTCTGTCATCTGAATTTGTTTCGTGCTTCGATATTCGAATTTCGGATTCCAATGCCGCTTCAAAACGGATGAAGTACATTCCTATTTCAATGTACCATTTTTCGCTACACAATTCATGAAACTGGGTACTCATATCAATGAAGAGGATTACATGCCAAGGTTCTTCATAGAAAAAGAAGCCGTAAAAGACAATGTAGCCGAAATAGTGGGGGAAGATGCGAGGAATATAAGCAGAGTTCTCCGGCTTGGTATTGGAGATAATGTTATACTGTTTGATGAGGATGGATTGGAGTATCATTGCGTAATAAGACAAAGGAATTCGAAAAGACTCAAAGTGGAAATAATTCAAAAGGTCTATCTCCAGAGAGAATCTTCAGTGGAGATCATATTGGGGCAGGGCCTGCCAAAGCTTCATAAGATGGATATCATTGTGCAAAAGAGTACAGAATTAGGAATTCATGAATTGGTTCCTTTTCATGCGCATCGTTCTATGCCGAAACTTGACAGAGAGAGACTGATTAAAAAAGTTGAGCGTTGGCGAAAGATAGCTTTAGAAGCCACGAAACAATGCGGAAGAAACATTATCCCTCACATTGAATATCCTATAGATTTTAAAGAAATAATAAAAAATGAAGAAGCAACGGATGGTCTGAAGCTCTTTCTCTGGGAAGGAGACGGTACCATCGATTTACGGGAGATCCTTCAGGCGAATTCAGACAAGAAGAGATTCATTGTTTTAGTAGGCCCAGAGGGGGGATTTACAGATAAGGAAGTACAAGATGCAAACGAACACGGATTCAAAACTGCAAGCATGGGGAGCAGAATACTGAGAAGTGAGACTGCAAGTATCAGTATAGTAAGTATAATTCAGTATATGTTTGGTGATTTGCATTGAATATTCTTGACCATTGATTGTAAGTGTGCTATAATTATTTACGTTTTTAAGTTTTTTTTGTTTTTCTCCTTATATCAATCTACAGGGGGGTACAAATCAATGAAATGTCCGAAATGTGGATACATGAGCTTCGATCATCTCGATACATGTAAAAAGTGTGGTAAAGGATTGTCTGAAGAAAAGATCGAACTCAACATACCATCCTATGTACCAAGGATTGACAGCAAAAATGACTTTCTCACAGAGTCAGAAGCAGGGACCGCTGCAGAGCAAGAGATGATGGAAACAGTAGATTCAACAGCTGAATTCATACCAAGTGAAATGGATAAGGAGATTAACGCTGAGGGTGTCGGTGTTATAATGGAAGATCAGGCAGGCGGAGGGGTAGATGAGTTGACAATAGATGAGATAGAAGACGAAGAAGACACAATAGACTTTATGGATTTAAGTCTTGAGGAGGTTTTAGAGAAACCATTCTCCCTGGAAGATGATATAGATGAAGGCATTCTTGAGGAGCTCGAGTCTCCCCCTTCTCAGTCAAAGGTGTCTGATAGCATTCCAGCACTCGCTATTGAAGACGAGCAAGAGAAATCAAAAAGTACTGACAAAGAACTGAACATTTCCGAATCTGTTGTAGACGATGATTTATTGAAAAAGCTGGAAGGAGAGGCGAAAGCAGAGGGAGGGATGCAGGCAAAGGATGCTGAGTTCTTTTCCGAAGATTCACCGGAAATAGAGATTATTGAAATTGATGAGGAAGAAAAATAAGGCACCACTGGAAAAATGTAAAAAAGATATTCTAGAATTTGACTTGACACGTATTTCATTGTGATATATATAACATTGTCTTGTCTAATTATATACAAAATATAAGCCGAGATAGCTCAGTCGGTAGAGCAGAGGACTGAAAATCCTCGTGTCCCCAGTTCGATTCTGGGTCTCGGCACCATGAAAAAGGGATGAATAATTTACTATTCATCCCTTTTTTTGTAGCTACTATGTGGAGATAGATAGATTGGGGGAAAAATGAGTGGGAAATGAATATAGGG